>URPG01000155.1 GCA_900549675.1 uncultured Oscillospiraceae bacterium
TCTGCCGATATCACCCCCGAAGAAAGTACCGCAGGAGATTCTAATATCTTGGTAGCCTATTTTTCGTGGTCGGGCAATACACAGCAGGTTGCGAACTGGATTTCCGATAAAACGGGCGGTGAACTGTTCAGAATTATCCCCGAAGTGGAATATACAGAGGACGATGTATTTGACCGAGCGCAGGACGAACTAAACAATGGTACTCGCCCGCCGCTTTCCTCACATATAGATCAAGAGGTTATGGAACAGTATGATGTTATCTTTGTCGGTTTCCCCATTTGGTGGTACGACCTGCCAATGCCTGTTTGGTCTTTCCTTGAAGAATATGACCTGTCCGGCAAGACAATTATTCCGTTTTTTACCCATAACGGCAGTTCGTCCGGAGCGAGCAGCATTTCTACCGTAGCTGAGCTTTGCCCGGATTCCACCGTACTGACCGATGACTACTTTACCTATTCGGGCAACAATGTTGACGAAGCCGAAAGCGCAGTTGACGAATGGCTTACCGAGCTTGGCTACAACAATTAAAAAACAGGGAGAATTTGAAACGATGAAAAATGTACTTATCTTATCCGGCAGCCCCCGTAAAGGCGGCAACTCCGATTTGCTCTGCGATGAATTTATGCGTGGAGCAAAAGAATCCGGCAACAATGTAACCAAAATCAATGTTGCAAGCAAAAAGATAGCGCCCTGTCACGCCTGCTATTTCTGCGGTGAACACGGCGGCGAGGGCGTCTATAAAGACGATATGGCTGAAATCCTGCAAGCGATGATTGACGCCGATGTGCTTGTGCTTGCAAGCCCCGTTTACTTCTATTCCATTGACGCACAATTAAAGGCGGTGATCGACAGAACGGTTGCACGTTGGCTGGAAGTGAAAAACAAAGAATTTTACTACATTATGACCGCTGCCGATGAAGATAAATCATCTATGGATACTACGCTTGCCTGTTTTCGTGGCTACGCCGACTGCGTAAACGGTGCAAAAGAAATGGGTGTAATTTACGGCACAGGCGTTTATGAAAAAGGTAAGGTGCTGAATACCCCGGCTATGGCTGAAGCCTATGAAATGGGTAAAAATGTTTAGCAGATAAAATCAGGAGGAATAAAGAATGAACATTTTGTTTATCAACGGAAGCCCAAATTCGAACGGGAATACTGCTGCCCTCGCAAAAGAGCTTTTGCAAGGGAAAGAATATGAAACGTTGAATCTGACTGATTACAGGATCGGCAGTTACGGACAAAACTTTGAGGACGACGAACTCGATCAGGTCATTGCCAAAATGAAACAGGCAGAGGTAATTGTTATCGGCTCTCCGCTATACTGGCACAATATCTGCGGCTCAGTGCGAAATATACTGGATCGCTTCTACGGTTTGGTGGAAAACGGCTCATTGTCGGGCAGAACACTTTATTTCCTCTTTCAGGGTGCTGCGCCGGAAAAATGGATGCTGGAAGCCGGAGAATATACGATGAAACGCTTTGCCGGATTTTACGGAATGAAATATGCCGGTATGGCAACCAACTATTCCGAAGCGGCTAAATTATCAAAGAAGCTCTAATATCACATTTTAGGAGGATAGCAATATGGCAGTAAAGCAAACAGCAGGAAGAACCGCCCTCGGAGAATTTGCACCTAAATTCGCAGAACTCAATGATGATGTACTTTTCGGTCAGGTATGGAGTAGAGAGGATAAACTCTCTTTGAAAGAACGCTCTTTGATTACCGTGGTAGCGCTTCTTTCGCAAGGACTTACTGATACCTCGTTCGTTCATCATCTGGAATCGGCAAAGGCGAATGGTATTACAAAAAGTGAAATTGCCGAAATTATTACACACGCAGCCTTTTATGCAGGTTGGCCCAAAGCGTGGGCGGCTTTCCGTTTGGCAAAAGATATTTGGAAAGAGGACGCAAATGAAGCGGACGAAAAGACCGCTTATGAAAAATCTATGCTGTTCCCAATCGGACAGCCAAACGATACCTTTGCACAGTATTTTGTGGGACAAAGTTATCTTGCCCCTGTTTCAAAAGAACAGGTGGGCATTTTCAATGTAACTTTTGAGCCGGGGTGTCGTAAACTGGATTATGTAGCATAAGAGTGTATAGCGTGTCTGTAGTCTGATTTTTGCCATAAATAAGTACAGGATACACAGAGAATAGAAAAGAATGTGTATTCAGTTAAATAAGAAATAGATAGCTGGTATGAGAGAACAAGGAGTCTTTCATACCAGTTTTTTTGTGGGAAAAGGGATAGGTTGCACAGGATCTGCCAGGAGATTTCAGTAGGTTTGGTGAATAGCTTTCTCCCAGAAGTGTGGTATAGTCTTGTGCTTGGAACAGGAAAACTATACAGAAGGGAGACACCGATATGACAGCGCAGCCAGATATCATCTGGAATGAGCAATGCTTGGGGATACGGATAGGAGAACAGGTTTGCACCTATCTGAAAAAGCATGATGCGGAATACCAGAGACTGCAAAAGAAAATACTGGAACTTACAGAGAGGTATCCAGTAATAGAAACATTTATGGAGTCGAATCAGGCAATCAGTCTAACGACAGAAGAGCATAAGGCAGTGCATCAATATTTCCGACTGGAAAGCGAAAAGGAAATGATAGAAGAACAGTACCATTTTTATATGGGACAGGCTCAAATGATCTCCTATGGAGCAATGCTTGGAAAAATTAAAAAAGCAATATTGGGAAATGATGACGGTGACACAAAGAAACTGCTGGAGTTGCTGCTGGATACCTGGATTGATGAGGTTGAAGATCAGCTGAAAGAAAATACAGTGTACCAGGGAATGCTTGAAAAAATATCGAAATATGAAGAACAGGTTCAGACAATGGGATTATCAAAAGAAAAGCGAAAAACAATAGACAAATACGTTACTGAAGTTAGTGAGAGATGGATATTATATGCGGAATCTTTATATCAGGCTGGCATGCAGAAAATTCTGGAACTATTAAATTTGTAAAAAAGGGACGGATAAAATGGGGAAGCACGAAAGGAACTTCCCCATTTGTCACTTCTATTCATCTTTGCCATCAATGAGAAATATGTATGAAACCTGAAAGATTTCAGCAATGGCTTTTAATTCAAGATCAGTGACATAACGCTTGTTTGTTTCGATTCTGGTGATTACATTTTTATCCATATCGTAACCAGCTAACTGGAGTTTATAGGCAAGATCACGCTGAGACATATTGTGGGTCTTGCGAAGTTCAATCAATCGCTGGCTAATCAGATTCTTCTCACCAGACTGTGTCCTTGGCTTTGGCATCTTAAATCTCTTCCTCTCTGGTAAAAGGATGGCTTGTCTCACTTTTTGCACCATCTGTATTGATTTTAACGATTGGACAAGGTAGAATCGGTTGTAAAAGTGAGACAAGAACAGAAGAGGGAGAAATATATGGAGCAGGTAAAAATAGAACAGCTTGCATTTTTATATTTATGCAGCGAGCATGATAAAAGGCTATTATTTAAGAAAGAAAAAATGCAGTTAGCTGATTTCGACAGGTTGACTTATCTGATTTATCATCTTGGTTTTAAGGAATATCACATAAAAGTTTGGATGGAATTTGCAGGAGACTTTAAAAAAGAATGGGATTGTTTGGAAGCACTTCAGGAAACAGGTGGATGTGCTGTGAGCATAGAAAATACAGAATCAGAGTCCAGATTGCATGAAATGTGGATTAGGGATTTTTGCAAAAATACACCAATGGAAATCAGAGAATGGCTTCGAGAATTAGCTTAAGAAATGTAAATAAAAATATACCCTAACTCATTTTTGTGGTATCATTATTAGTAGAGTTTGTGAAATTTGATTTTGCGGAAACCTGGAGTGATAAGAGATAAGTATAAAAGGAGCATATTAATATGAAGAATAGACGAAAGTTTTCTATTTTTATAAGTTCTACCTATGAAGATCTTAAAAAGGAAAGACAGGCATTGGTAGGTGTGGCACTAGAGAATAATTTTATTCCGGTAGGAATGGAGCAATTTCATGCTGCACCTACAAGTCAATGGAATGTTATAACAAAAATGATTGATGAGTGTGATTTTTATCTTCTTGTTATTGGTGCTAGGTATGGGTCAATTGATGAAGAAACTGGTATAAGTTACACAGAGAAAGAATACAATTATGCAAAAACTAAAGGATTACCAGTACTTGTATTGATTAAACAACCTTCGGCTATTTCTGAAAGTGAAAAGGATACCGGAAATGATAAATATGATAAAATGAAGAAACTGGATGAGTTTAGAGAAAAAGTCAAAAATGATAAAAATACAGTTGATTTTTTCACAGATTTAAACAGTTTAAAGTATGTGGCATCACCGACATTTAGGAACGCCGTTAACTATGTTGATGATAACGCTGGATGGGTTCGATATCGAGATATAGTGGATATAATTAATGAAGAGGCAGAAGGACGAAATAAAGCAAATACTGAACTTGGAGAACATCAGCAGAAGATGCTAGATGACATGAAAGAGATGTTTTCTCAATTCTATAGTAGACTCACTGACCTAGAAAATAACCAGTTAACCTTGAAAGAAATTCCTACAGCAACAAGTGAAGATATCAAAAAATTGTTCCAGGTTGAAGATAATACGTTAATTATTGGAAATCCAGAAGAAAATAAATCAGTTGTAGGGCTAGATGATGTTGGGAACATTCCAGTGGACTCTGCCTTTTTATTAGTATATGCGGCTGATGGTGATGGGCAAATACTAAAGATACGGACACTTGGTTCACCTACTCAGATTTTTACATCAGGTAAGCAGTTTATGGCTGATAATTCAAAAAGAGAATCTGCGAGATGGGAAGAGGCTTTAGACAGACTTATAGAATGGGGCTGGGTTAAAGCTGTAGGGTATAAAGGTGAAATATTTGAATTGACCGGAACAGGTTATAGCAAAGCTGATTGGTTAAAGAACAATATGGCAATAGATACTTCAAAAGAACCGCTTGACGAGTTAAAAGAGTTTGAAGATTAATAAGAATTAAACTAATACAGTTATGCGTATTTATTTGCAAATATACATGGCTGTATTTTTTATTACGGGCAGGGCTCTTCGGGGTTCTGCCCTTTTTCTCTTTTTCCAGACCAAAAGACCACCTGCTGGAAAAGAACAAGAAAAACCAGAAAGGATGTGGTGACTTATCATTATAGGAATTGACCATGGATATTATGCCATAAAAACTCCCCATGTATGTTTCCCGACCGGACTGACCGGATACGATTACGAGCCGTATACCATGCAGAATGTCCTGCAGTACAATGGGAAATTTTATGTGTGTGGAACCGGGCGGCAGACGCTGGTGAGAAGTAAGACTTCCAATGACAATTATTATCTTTTGACAATGGCAGCCATTGCCCAGGAAATCCGCT
>URPG01000156.1 GCA_900549675.1 uncultured Oscillospiraceae bacterium
TCTCAGCTGTTAGAGGCCCTTGTTAAAGTGCTGGTCGGTTTATCGCTGGCATCTTATATTTATATGGTGTTTAAAAATTCTGATGCAGCCCCTGCCATGGCTTCTGCGGGAGCCATAGCAGGCGTTTCTGTGAGCGCTTTTTTTGGTGCTTTTTATCTGTTTGTCAAAAAGAAAAAAGACCGTCGCGAATCCCTTTCCTCTTTAGCGGAAACTTCCCGAAAAGTTCAGAGCAACAAGACTATTCTGAAAAATTTGATTCGTATCGCTGTACCAATCACCATTGGCTCCTGCTTTTTGTTTGTTCTGGATGCGGCTGATTCTTCAATCATCAATGCACGTTTGGCCTCTTACCTTCCTGAAAAAGAAGCGGCTCAGCTTTATGGCTCTTGGGGTCCCGCCATGCGTATTTTTGATTTGCCCGGTGCGATTATCATACCGGTTGCGACCAGCTTAATTCCTTTGATTTCTGCTGCTCTAACACAGCAGGATTATCGTAGAGTCAGCCGCAGTGCCACTTCTGCCATTCGTATTACATTACTCATCACAGTGCCCTGTGCCGTTGGTTTTTTTCTTTTCGGAGAACCAATTGCCAAAACTATCTATTTCAGCAAGCAGGCCACTTCCGATGTTATTGGCATGCTGTTAACCACCATTTCCGCAGGTGTTGTTTTTAACGGTCTGCTTTATACTACTAACTCACTTATGCAGGCGATGGGAAACGTCAAACAGCCGGTTATCAATATGGCTATCGGCGGTATTGTTCGCATTTTGCTCAATTATTATCTAATCGGCATTCCTGTCATTAATATCCGAGGTTCTGCTATTTCCTCCACCATTTCTTATTTGGTTACTCTAATTTTAAATTTAATTTCAGTCTACAAACTTGTTCCGCAAACAGAAAATATCTTACTCTCCTTTATTCCAACCGCCTTGGCTTCCGCACTTATGGGACTTGCTTCGTATTTTTCATATCAATGGTTATGCTTGCTCATCAACCCCAAAATCGCTCTGTTTGCCGCTATCTGTATCGCTGTAATCGTTTATATTCCGGCTGCCATTTTACTGCGTGCCATTCGTAAAAGTGAATTGGAAATGCTGCCAAAGGGCAAGAAAATCGCAGAAATATTTCACTTGTATGAGGGGGCTCATTTTGGCTAATCTGTCCTGCTGTTTCACCGGTCACCGAATTATTCCCTCTCGTATAGTACCCAATCTTTACAGGACTTTATTAGAAGAAATTGAAATACTTTCCGCCGTTGGTTATACAGAATTTTACGCCGGCGGTGCTTTGGGCTTTGATACACTGGCAGCTCAGGCCGTTCTGCAAAAAAGAACAGAGAATCCCAATCTTCATCTTCATTTAATTTTACCTTGTAAAAACCAACAAATCCACTGGCATATCCGCCAGCAAAAAGTATATGAAACCATATTAGAACAGGCTGATTCCTTTGAATATGTATCAGAAATCTACTCTCCGCAAGCCATGCGAAAACGCAACTGTCTGCTAGTGGAAAACAGTCACTTTTGCTTATGTTATCTCCACCGCGGCAAAAGCGGGACTGCCTCAACCGTAAAATACGCTTTGCGCTTAAACCGGGGCGTTAAAAATTTATATGAAGAAATGCCCGCAGACATCCTACAACCGCACGATGAAGATTATTTTTAAGTCAAGCTTGCTCTATTATCTGCCAAGGAGGCAAATCCATGACAGTCAAACAAAAGAAAATTTTAGCACAACAATGCATAGACCTTTTAAAAAAAGAATATCCTGATGCGATTTGCTCGCTTGATTATCGAAACCCTTTACAGCTTCTAATTGCGACCCGCCTATCCGCACAATGTACCGATGCAAGAGTTAATTTGGTGACACCCGCGCTGTTTGAACGTTTCCCTACCCTAGAGGCTTTCTGCGAAGCTACAGAAGAAGAAGTGGGCAAGCTGATTCATTCCTGCGGCTTTTACAAGGTGAAGTCCAGAGATATTATCGCACTCTCCCGCATGATTCGAGATGAATTTAACGGAGAAGTACCTGATACCATGGAAGACTTGCTCAAGCTCCCCGGAGTCGGGCGCAAAACCGCTAATTTAATTTTAGGCGATGTCTATGGAAAACCGGCTATTGTTACCGATACTCATTTTATTCGGATTACCGGCCGTTTGGGTTTCACAAAAACAAAAAATCCTGCAAAGGTGGAAGAAGATTTAAGGTCCATTCTGCCGCCTGAGGAGTCCAATGACTTTTGCCACCGTATTGTTCTGCACGGACGTGCTGTGTGTACGGCCAGACAGGCAAAATGTGAAATTTGCTGTTTAAAAGAAATCTGTCCGTCTTCCACCGCCAAAGAAAACATTTAACTCTTTTACATAATCTATCTTAGTTATTATAAAAGCTTACGATTTGAAAAAATAAACCGTAAGCTTTTTCTGTATATAAATTTATTGATTGTCTGAAAAACTATGATTCATGCTTTGTTATTCCTCTATCTCAAATCTCAAAAAAATCGCCTTCTTTTTGCACCATAAGCATTCTTTCGGCATACTGTGGGAATTCCTTTTTAAACTTTGGCACAACAGAAAAATCTCCCCACATATGCATCGGGACCACAATTTTTGGGTTGACTTCTTCAAGCAATAAGGTCATGCCAAGTGCATAATTTTCTTCCTGCCTTGGGTCCAAAAGCATAAAGGCAACATCAATTTTTTCACCTTTTAATTTCTGGATTTCGGATTGATACAAAGAAATCATCTGTTCATTTTGATACGGAGAGGCTCCTTGCCAAACCCAACTGTTTAAATCGCCCGCATGATAAATCGTTTGGTCTTTTTCTTTAATCAAAAAAGCCACTCCCAAATCGGTAGATTGCAGTGTCCGAATTTCACCGAATTCATAAGAAATATTTTGATAAGGAGACACAAACACCGTCTGCTTTTGATATAACTCCGGCACCTTTGTTTTTGAAATGTCAGAAGAAAGAATAAAGCTGACCTTATGAAAGTTTCCCACCGCCTCAAAAACTTCTGTGGAAAAATGGTCGTCATGGGAATGACTAGCCAACACAAACAACGGCTTTTCCCTGTTAACAATAGGAAGTTTACCGCCAAAATAGTCAAAGAGATAAAGGGCAGATTCTGTTTCCGCTAAAAAACTGCTATGTTGAATAAAATAAATCTTCATGATATACCTCACTTATTTTTTATTTCTTTATCACCGCTCGGACAAATCGTCCGGGCTCATTGTGTACAATAATTTGGGTAGGAATTCTTTGCTTTAACTCGCTTACATGTGAGATGATGCCTACCATTCTGCCATTTTCACGCAAAACCCCAATGGCTTTCATCGCAATATCCAAGGTTTCTTGGTCTAGTGAACCAAAGCCCTCGTCAATAAAAAGAGAATCCATTTGCACGGCTCCAGAATGCCGCTGAACCACATCAGACAGCCCAAAAGCCAACGATAAAGAGGCTAAAAACTGTTCGCCGCCGGACAGTGTTTCAATAGAGCGTTTTTGCATAGAAGACCCGTCTAACACCTCTAAATCTAAGCCGCTGATTGCGTTGCCGCCGGAGGGCTCTTCCTTTCGGCAGAGTGCATAACGCCCGCGGCTGAGTGTAGCGAAAAAGCGGTTGGCATATACTAAAATTTCATCCAACATCATCCGAAGGACGTATTGCAAAATCGGCATTTTATAAGGGTTATTTCCTGTCAAGGATTGTGAAATCCTGGCGGCCTTACTGTATTTCTTTTCCGCTTCAGCCAATTGATTTTGCCAACGACCAAGAATTGCAATGCTATTGTTCAGACTTTCACACTTAGCGGTTATATTTCCCAATTGTTCCGAAATCGTTAAGCTTTGCAGGCGGTATTGCTCGGTTTGTTGTCTGAGCTCTTCCACTTGCGGAGGAGAATCCTCTCCCCATTTTTCTTGCTGCTCTTTAAACTCCTGTTCTGCTTTTTGCAAATCCTCCTGCGCCTTTTTCAAAATTGTTTGGCTTTCATTTACCTTATGCTGTGCGGTTTCAAATATTTTTAGGAGTTCTTCGCTTTGCGACAATAACCGTTTATATTCCTCTTCTTTTTCCCGTTTTTGTATTAATAGACGCTTGAGGGTGGATTCTCCGCCAAAATCTTTGGGAATCGTCTGCAAAAGCGTTGCTGCCTGCGTTTTTTTATCTTGTACGAGAAGCTCCTGTTTTGCAATCTCCTGATTTTCCCGTTCCCACCATTTGGTGTATTCTTCCAATCTGATTTTGGCCTTTGGCAGAGAATCGGCTCTCTTTTTATGCTTTTCTAATTCAGCGGTTACTTGCAGATACTCTTTTTGCAAATCCTTGAGCGGTAAATCTGTCAGTTGACGTAAGCTTTCTTGTTGCTCCTTATATTCTTTCTGAATGTTCTCCGCTTGCGCTTTCAGCACCTCACATTGATTTTGTATCTGCAATTGCTCTTTCTCGGCTCTTTCCTTTGCTTCTCTTAGCTTTATGATGTTTTCCGCTAAATTGGGTTCATCCTTTGCAACAGCCAAATGTGGGTGGTGACAAGAGCCGCAAACGGGACAAGGTTGGTTTTCCTGTAAATCGAACGCTAATTCAGCGGCTTTATTTTGCCTTAGAATGTTTTCTTTTTGTAACAGCTGTTCAGCCGCTATTTGCCAAATTGTCGTTCTATCCTGCAAAATGCGGACAGTATCGGCAAGCTTGTTTTCCAAACGAATTTTTTCATCACCGAGTTTTATCAGTTTTAAAGATTCATCGATCTTTTTTTCCAGACTTTTGGTTGTTTCAAATAAAGAAGACCATCTTTGAGCCGATGATTCTGCGGCTTTGACATATTCTTTTCCGATTTCTATTTTTTTTAATAAATTTGCTTGCTGATTCTTTCGATTTGCAATTTCTTCTGTTTCCTGCAAAACTGTATTTTGCAGGTCGAACGCTTTCTTTTGCATATCGGCGAATTTCTCTGCCATTTCATATTGTGATTGTAATGCGGTTTGCTCTTGTGCGGTTTGGATGGATTGTTTTCGCAGCACTTCACTTTCCAACTTTTTCGATTGTGCGTCAATCAGCTCTTTTTCTGCTTGTCTGGCGGTTTCCATCGCTTTTTCAAGCTTTTCAGCCGCGTCCCTTTGATAAAGTTCACTTCTCTGCCAGTTTTCCGCTAAAACTAATCTTGCCGCTGATTTTTGATATTTCTCTGCCAAAGAGTGACTTTGCTCTTCCAAGCACTTTTTTTGCTTTTCGATTTCCTGCTGTGCGATAACCATTTCTTCGGGAGAGGTAAAATTCTCCTTTTCGAGCAAAGATTTTTGTGCGGACACCAAGCCTTTCATATCTTCGGATAATTTACGTGTAACCGTGGCGGCTTGGTCGG
>URPG01000157.1 GCA_900549675.1 uncultured Oscillospiraceae bacterium
CTGCCTCTGGCCAAAATATGGTCAAAATGAGTTTCGCAGAAACCCAAACGGTTGGTTTCTTCTCGTACATCCGGCTCCATCATGGCAGCACCCGTGATATAGGTAGCGATACGGTCCTCCAGCATATCCCGCATACGGCAAAAAGGACAACCCTCTTTGGGTAAAAAAATATCATTTATCGGTATAGAGCATATATCTTCTCTCATGTCAAGTCTCCCAAAAATTCAAATTTGTATTCTTATGAATATTTATACCTGAATTATCCAATCTTAAATCGATGGAGAATCGGCAATCCACAGGTTTTCCCCATAGATTTCAACATTATAAACAGGGTTTTCAACGGTCTTTGGGTTAGTATATCATACTTTTAGGGAAAAAGGTAGCATTATAGATGTGAATAATTTGGTTTTTCATGAAACTGTTGATATACATGGTTGAAAATGTGGAAAACTTTTTTCCTTTTCTCAAACTTCCGAAATCCGAACATAATATCCTCTAGATATTGGGTTCTCGTTGGACAGGTCTTCAATTTATAGATATTGTTTTTTGGTCCTAATTTTGAACTTTTCTTGTTCGGAAACTCATTCTTCGACATCAGTTTACATAAAATAAGTTTTCACAGATGCTGTTGAAAAGTGGAAATCCTTGTGGGACAAGAAGTTTTAAACACTATCAACAGAGTTTTCAACATTCTATGCTTCTCTGTGAAATAAAACTTATGTAAACTCCAATAAATTTCCTTCCTTTTTATTCTTCTAAAACTTTTCTTGTGGAAAAAATGTAAATTTATTCATTTCAAAAAACGATCTTATATTTATGTTTGCTTCATCCGAATATTTCCACTTTGCTTTTTGTAAATTTATTTGAAGAAATGCAAATAGTATGATACAATAGGTTAAATTATGGGTTGATATGCCAAAAAACAGATTAACCCGTTGATTCGTAAAGAAATAAAGGATGATTTTAAAATCAATGAATAATCATGAAAACGATATGATAGCGGGCCGCAATGCCGTAAGTGAAGCCTTGCGCGCAGGCCGCCCTATTGCCGCTATTTATGTGCAAAGAGGCGAAAAAAACGGCTCCATTGTTTCAATTTTAGACAGAGCCAAAAAAAATGAAATCCCTATTAAGGAAGTAGACACGAAAAAGCTTGACTTTATGTCGGGACACGCTGTTCATCAAGGAATTGTTGCCGCTGTTGCAGTAAAAGATTATGCTGATTTAGAAGATCTTTTTCAGTTGGCTGAAGAACGCGGTGAACCGCCTTTTTTCATTTTATGTGATGAACTTTCTGATCCGCATAATTTAGGAGCGATTATTCGTACCGCGGAATGTGCGGGCGCCCATGGTGTTATCGTCCCGAAAAGGCGAAATGTCGGCTTAACCTTTGCTGTTGGCAAGGCTTCCGCCGGTGCGGTGGAATACCTGCCCGTCGCCAGAGTCACCAACATGGCTGATACCGTCGAGACTCTCAAAAAAAGAGGCGTTTGGGTCTATGCGGCCGATATGGACGGTCAGCCCTGGTGTGAAACAGATTTCAGCGGTGCCGCCGCCTTGATTATCGGCTCAGAGGGTGATGGTGTAAGCCGTTTGCTAAAAGAAAAATCAGATGTAATTGTATCTTTGCCGATGAAAGGCAAAATCAATTCATTAAACGCTTCGGTGGCTGCGGGAATTCTTACCTATGAAATTTCACGCCAAAGAAGCCGGCTGAGTGCCGTTAATCCTTAAGGAGGTTACGTTTTATGGCAAATGAACCCAAAAACGATTTTACTCTTGAAGAAATCCTAGCTGAACAACGGGTTAAAAAAGAGAAAACCAGCACGGGAGAGCCTCTCCCCTCTTCTCAAAAGCCCTCTGCTGCAAAGCAGGTTTCTTCTGCAGAACCAGTAAATTCCGGCTCTCGTCCGGAAGGCGGCCCTCCTGTGAAACCTGCAAAAGGAAATCCACAGGCAATAGGAAAACAGCCGCTCCAAAAGCCGATGGCGCCGAAACCGGCCAATCCGCAGCAAGCGTTTCTATCCAGTCAAAAGGCAAATGAGCAGGAGGAAGTCGGTGCTACAGAAGATTTGAATCTCTATGCTACCGGTAACATTAAAGCTGCTGATTTACAAACAGGCACTCCTAAAAAGAAGAAAAAGGGATTGTTTGGCTGGTTTGGTAAAAGGGATAAAAAGAAAAAGGTTCCTGATTTTGATGAATCAGACGATATGTTTTATGGTCTGCAATTAAAGCCAATTGATGAATATCGTAAGGGCTTTAACACAACCGGTGAGTTTGGCGTTCCGCAGGATACCTATGCTGATTTATTTGATGAATCTAAAAAAGCCATTGATGATGACGTGGCAGAAAGTTTTCGCCGTCTTCAGCAAGAACGTCGTCATCGTGTGGAGCAGGCCATGCAAACCTCCGGCCTAAATGAAAATGAGGTAGCCGATGAACTCGGAATCATCGCTCCTATGCCCGTAACCTCATTTGCCGCGGACCCCTATGCCAAACAGCATGGTGTAAAAATTGAAGGAAAAATGTCCGATACGGGAGATATACCGATCTTTCAAAAAGCACAGTTGAACTCTGTTCAAAACGACGAACAAACTATGCAGATAAAATTAAATGTTTTAAATGATACCATTGAACTGGAAAGTTTACGGAACAAACCCCCTGTTTCTGACGAAAGTATCGATAAAATATTAACGGCAGCCCCCAAAGTTCCTGAATCCGATACAGATTTATTCTCTGATTCCTCCGCACAAAACGAACCGATTCAAGAGCAGGTCTATCAAGAAAGAGTTCCGGTTCAGCCGCAAGCCCCTGCCAATATTCCTCCCCGCAGACCCGTACAAAAGCCTGCACAGGAACAAGTTTACCAAGAAAGAACACCCATCCAGCCACAGGTTTCTACTAATATTCCTAACGCTAAAACCTTGAAGGCAATGCAGGAAATCGGAGATATCGAGAACGGAAAAGTCTTTTCAAAGCAATATAATAATACTCAAGAAATTGTAGACGAGGTTCTGCCGCAGACTCCTGCTAACACTCCTCCCAAAGAAATGCAAAAGCCTGTACAAAGACAGGTTTACCAAGAAAGGAAACCGGTTCAGCCACAGGTTCCCACCGATATTCCTCCCCGCAGACAAGTACAAAAGCCTGTACAAAAACAGGTCTACCAAGAAAGAACACCGGTTCAGCCACAGGTTCCCACCGATGTTCCTCCCCGCAGACAAGTACAAAAGCCTATACAGGAACAAGTGGTTTATCAAGAGAAAATTACGCAAAGGACAGTCCCTGCACAAACCAGTAGAACTGAATCTCCTGTGTCAAAAACGGCAATTCATAAAGATTCCACTGCTGTGACACAAAAGAGTGTTCCTCCGGCAACACCAAATGTTACCGTTCCGGAAGTAAAAAGTCCTTTTGAATATCGCGAAAAAGGCGTTCCCATGCATGTACTGAACACAGATTTATCCCAGATTTTAGATTTCAGTACGCCGGCTGAATCCAATGCACGTTCCTTTGTCAATAAAACAGCGCGTACCTTGCAGTCCATAAAGCAGGGCGGAGAAGAAAGAAAACCGGAAAAGAAACAAACTTCTGCCGTAAATGCCAAATCGCAGACTTCACTGGAAGAACCTGAGTCTATCGATGATTACACCAACCCCGACGATGCACATTCTATCACCAGTGAACTCAAGGCTGATATGCACGATTTGACCCTTCGTGTCTTGATTACCGGTGCATCAACACTCATCCTGATTTTGGTCAACTTGGTTTTTGGACGCAATCTATCAGCAGATGCCCCGAGTTCTTCTATTTTATATGTCACTTTGACATTGCTTTTCTTGGCGGCCGCTGCTGTGGGCTGTTTCCGCACCATTCTTAACGGATTAAAATCCTTATTCAGCTTTAACGCAAATTCGGACAGTGCCATTGCGGTTGCCACAGTCGGTGTTATACTGCAAACTGTTTTAGGTCTGTTCTTTCAAGAGGCTTTAGCCGACGGTACCCTGCATCTGTACGCTGTTGTGCTCACGGGTGCTTTATGTATTAATGCCGCCGGAAAGCTTACGATGATTCGCAGAATCCACAGTAACTTCCGTTTCGTCACCTCCCGAGAACAGAAATACGCCGTACAATTATTTGATGACCATAATACGGCTCTTAAAATGACCAAGAATGTTGTCGCCGATAAACCCGTTGTTGCCTATCAAGCAAAAACCGGATTCTTACGCCGTTTTCTTGAAATTTCTTATCGGCCTGACCCCTCTGAAATCTCTTCGCAGATGCTTGCTCCGATTGGTTTAATTGCCTCTCTGGTTTTGTGTATCATTTCTATGCTGATTACACGCAGTGTTCCTATGGCTGTCAACTCTTTGGGCGCATCGCTTATCGTGAGCATTTCTATCGGCAATATGCTTTCTGTGAATTTACCGATGAGCCGGCTTTCTAAATTGGCAAGACGCGCCGGTTCTATGGTTTCGGGCTATGAAGCAGTCCGTTTGGCCGGCGATGTTAACGCTGTTTTGATGGATGCAAACGACCTCTTTCCAAGGGGCACTGTCATATTAGATGGCATCAAAACATATACCAGCCGTGATCGGGTAGAAGAAACCATCATGGGTGCTTCTGCTCTAATGAAAAAGATAGAAGGACCTCTTAGCGGCGTTTTTGAACAAGTTATCACAGAGAAAGAAGATTATCTGCCGGATGTTTCGCAATACGTATATGAAGATGAATTTGGCATTGTTGGACAGGTTGATGATAAAACCATCTATATCGGAGGCAGAGGATTATTGATTAAACACAAAATCGAGCCCCCGCCCCGTGAAGACGAAGCGCCTTATTCCGCCAATAACAATCAAGTGATTTACTTGGCCGAAAACCAAACCGTCATTGCTATGCTGGTTTTGAGTTATACTGCCGACCGCCGGCGCCGAAATGAATTGCAGCGTATGGAAGACAACGGCATCAGCGTTGTTATCCGTACCACCGACCCCAACGTAACACCGCAGTTTATCAGCAGACTTTTCGGAATTGACCAACATTCCGTTGCCGTACTCAGCGATTCTTTAGGCAACATCTACCATGACTTGGTTTCAAAAGAAAAACCTCGCAGCGATGCTACCATCGCCACAAAGGGACGTGTAGAATCTTTAATGACCGTATTAGCCGCCTGTGTAGGCAGTAAACGGGACGTAAACTTTATTGTTGCCCTCCAGAATATTGGTGTTGTACTCGGCTTCTTACTGGTAGCCTTCCTCTCCTGTTTTGGTGCTATCGGAAAGCTTTCTGTATCTTCACTGTTTAT
>URPG01000158.1 GCA_900549675.1 uncultured Oscillospiraceae bacterium
TTTTCTGTCAATCTATCGCGGCCCGGCTCCAGGAGGGCGCGAAGCAGGCAAAGGTAAACCGGGAGCCGCCCGCGAAGAAGGACGGCCCCGCCCATCAGGAACGATAGGAGGTATTTCATGCAGGAAAAATATAACCCGTTGAAGTCGGCGGAGCTCTCCGCCGAACAGAATTACAACATGATTGACGGCGTGATGAACAACACGCCTCCCGCCCCGGTTCTCCCGGAAGAAAAGCCGCTGGACAAGGTGAAGGACCCGCCCAGGCACAAGCGGAGCCGAGAGCGTGAGGAACGATAATGCCCCGGCGCAGGCGGAATATCCCGCTGTATGTGATGGTGTCCCCGGAGGAACTGGAACAGCTACACGCCCGCATGGACGAGGCGGGCGTCCACAACATGAGCGCCTTTGTCCGCAAGATGGCCCTAAACGGCTATATCCTCCATGTTGACCTGTCACCCATCCGGGAGCTGGTTTCTCTGCAACGGCGGTGCTCCAACAACATCAATCAGGTGGCGATTCACGCCAACACTTATGGCGTGTACCCGGACGAGATCGCCGGGCTTCAAAAGGACTATACCGAGCTGTGGGGACGAATGAACGACATACTCAAACAGCTTTCCGCAATCGTTGAGCTGTAAGCGCGGGGGAGCGGGGGCCGACCTTCGCTCCCCCGCTTTTTTTAATATCTTGAAAATACTGTATTCCACACCCATATGAAGCATTTTCCACAATCCTGCTATATCTATTATTGCAAAATTATGGCCTTTTTTATAGCTAATCTTGTAGGTAAGTGATATAATTTATATATTACAGCCGAACTTTAGTATTCGGAGCAAGGAGCTTTTTATGAAATTTGAGAATATAAAGATTAAGAATTTTAGAAATTTTGAAGATGTGAATATTGATTTATCAAACAAGAATATTTTCTTTGGCTTAAATGATGTAGGTAAGACTAATTTTCTTTATGCTTTACGTTATATATTTGATAAAGATGTTCGCAAACTTAATCTAATAGATTCTGACTTTCATAATAAACAATTAAATAAAGTCATAGAAATTATTGTAACCCTTGATATTACTGATACAACTTGTACTGATTGTCAAAAACTACGTGCCCAGTTAAAAGGAGCATTATTAAGTGAGCACAAGAAAGTTTTTATTAAACTTGAAGAAAAATATGATACTCAAGAAATGCTTGCCTTGCCAATATTATATTGGGGCGGAGATATGGAACATCTACATGAAATGAAGCAAAGAGGCTATTTGTACGAATTGGATTATGTTTTTAATGTTATATATATTGATTCTTATGTGGATTTGCACGCATTATTCAAGAAAAATGTCAACTTGCTTATTAAGAATGAAAGCGAAAAAGATAAGGAAATTTTAGATGACATACAGGGTACAGTAGATCAGTTAAATACGCATATATCATCTCTTTCTGGAATCAAGGAGTTTGAAAAAAGAATTGCACCTGAATACGAAAAATTCCGCAATGAAGGAATAACAGTTTCTGTAAAATCGGAGATTGCAGTTAAAGGGCTCTATTCTAATATTATTCCATATATAAAGCAGGACGACGATGATAATTTATACCCCACTGCCGGAGAAGGTCGTAAGAAGCTGCTTGCATATTCGATTTTTGATTTGATAGCAGATGAAAGCGCAGAAAAGAAAATTAATTTGTTTTTAGTTGAGGAACCAGAAAACCATTTACATAAGTCAATGCAAATTGCCTTATCACAAATTTTATTTACTGACAATAAATACACTTATTTATTTGTATCGACACATTCACCTTTTGTACTATATGAAATGGATAATGTCAACTTAATTCGTATTTATAGTGAAAGGAAAATCACAAGTGCCAGCACATTCTATAAAGTGCCGAATAACTTTGAAAAAAACCGAAAGATGCTAAATCGATCTTTAGCAGAGGCGATTTTTGCGGACAGAGTCCTGTTAGTGGAAGGCCCATCAGAAGAAATATTATTTGAAAAAGTCCTTTCAGTTATCAATCCCTTTTATGAGGCTGATGGAATATATGTCTTATCAGTTAAGGGCATTGGTTTTGAAACATATTTTACACTTTTAGATAAATTAAATATTTTAAATGTGATCAAAACAGACAACGATTTGAGAAGTGTATCATCAAGTAAAAACTATAGTGTTCTTGGCTTCTCTCGTTGTAATAGTTTTATTGGCGAGAAAATCCTTCCAACAGCAAGAATCTCCGAAAATACAGTAGAGGCAAAAAGAGAATTATATCATGAAAATATCAAATCTTTAGATGAGATACGAGATAAATATCATATTTATCTATCAAAGGTAGATTTGGAAAACGATTTGGATGAAGCTCTACATGATAAATTAGTGGAGTATTTAGGGGATTCTCCGGTTGACTATCTACAAGACTCAAAACACTATCATATGGTAAAGTTGATCGAAAAACTTTCCGATACAGATTGCCGAACGATTTATAAACACTATAACTTTGCCTGTTTAAAGGAGGTGTTCGAATGAAATTATCTCCAATCCAAGAAGAAATAATTAAAATCCCTGGAAATTTAATCGTTCGAGCAAGTGCCGGGACTGGAAAAACACATACAATGGTCAATAAAATTGTAAAAGAAATTGAGGACAATCATACTCATAAGGTTATTGCTGCAATTACTTTCACGATAAAAGCAGCGCAAGAGATAAAGGATAGGCTTTCTGTTGATATAACTAATCATTTTATCGGAACAAATAATAGTTTTGTTATTGAGGAAATAATAAAGCCATTTATGAAAGATGTATATGGTGCTGAATTTGACTTAGACATGAGTACGGATTATTCTGTTAAAGTAGAAACTTATCAAGCTGGTATTGATAAGATTAAATTAGAGGGTGTCCTTTGCTCTTATCTGGATAATAAAAAAAATTTTATATTTGATTTAGCTCAAAAAATTGTAGAAGAATCATTGGCCTGTAAACTTTATTTACAAGCAAAGTATTTTAAGATTTATATTGATGAATATCAGGATTGCGATAAATCAATGCATAAATTTTTTATGTACCTATGTGATGAACTATGTATTGATACTTTTATTGTGGGCGACGAAAAACAATCCATTTATATTTGGAGAGGTGCTTATCCCGAGGCATTTAAGAATATTTGGGAAAAAACCAACTTTGAAAAAAGATTTATGGGAGATAATTTCCGTTCATGCCAGCAAATTCAAAACTATTCTAATTTACTCTGTGAAGAAACACGTAGTCTTTATATTCCTACAGAAAACCTTGAGAATATTGTATGGCTAACACCCACAACTGTAGATTGGGCTTTAAATGTAATATCACAAATAGACGTTGGAAAAAAATCGGCTCTATTACGATTTAGTAATGAAAATGCAAAATTGGGGGCCGAGGCATTGACAATAGCAGGAATTGAATATAAATATATTCCACAAATTCCAATAGCAGATATTACTACTGATACTGCATGGTTATATTCAGCTGTTGCCAAGTATCTTATTTTAGAAAAGTATTCTGCATATGATGTTATTTCGGAAATACCAGTTGAGGGAAACGAAAGTAAAAAAACTATATCTGCTGTAAAAAAATTGCTTAATAGTATAGAGCTATCAAAGGATGATAAGTTTTCTTTTAATATTGCAGTTGAGAAATTAGCTGAATATTTAGGCTATCAAACCAGGGAAGAACATTTAAATAAATTGTATCAAACCGTTTCAGATAAAAGTTTTCATGTAGCTTTTGAGGCGGATAAATATCAACATATTGCAATTACATTTCATTCTTCCAAAGGCTTGGAATTTGAACAGGTAATTGTGTTTGCTGAAGATTATAGACTTTCAGATATGCCAAGTATTTATAATCATTATGTTTCTGTAACACGTGCTAAAAACAAGTTAGTTATTGTTAAATTGAATAATTACAATGCAAACTGCTTTCAAGCAAATTTGTCAAAACTATTCTTAAAAAGTGGATTAGACATATCAGATATTGTATTACCCAAATAGAATCCTTTATATTGAGTGTAAAAGAGAGGGAAGGCTATGTACCTTACCTCTCTTTTTTATTAGCAAATACTTCGGGCCAAGTTGACCCGAAGTGCGCCGGGACAAGATTCGCAAAGCCTCGACAACATTGTTGCCTTGTTCCTAAAATGGTACAATTATAGTAGGATAAAACAAAGAAAGGGGCTGTTTACATGAGACTGATATTTAAGATTTTTGCTTTGCCGTTCCTGCTGGTTCTGTCGCTTTTAGCGGCGGTGCTGATGTTCCTGTTTGATGTGGCCGGGTGGTTTCTTTCCCTGGCCTCGGGTATACTGGCTGTGATTGCCGTTGGCCTGTTTGTTCTGCAACACCAGCCCGTCGGCGGTGTGGCGTTCCTCGCCCTGGCTTTCCTGCTTTCCCCCTACGGGCTCCCGACTATCGCGGAGTTTTTGATTGGGCTTTTAGACGAGCTGAACTATTCCCTGCGGCGGTTCATCACAAGCTGACAGGCCGGAGCTTCGGGCCAAGTTGGCCCTAAGTCCAGAACGGCAAAGCGGCGGCTCTACGGGGCCGCCATTCTTCATGGAAGGAGGTGACACATGGCAACCACCCGCCATTTTACCCGGCACGTCAATGCGGGGGAAAGCATAGCGGAGGCCATAAAGGATTGTACCGACTACGGCAAAAATCCAGACAAGACCCGGGGCGGCGACCTCATATCTTCCTACGAGTGCGACCCGGCCACGGTGGACGCGGAATTTCTTCTTTCTAAGAGCAAGTACAAGGCCATCACGGGCCGGGAGCAAAAGCGGGACGAGAACATTCTATGTTATCAAATCCGGCAGTCCTTCCTCCCCGGAGAAGTGACCCCGGAGGAAGCAAACCGTATCGGCTATGAGTTCGGCATGAGCTGGACAAAAGGCAAGCACGCTTTTCTGGTAACGACCCACATTGACAAGGCCCATATTCACAATCACATTTACTATAATTCAACGTCGCTGGACTGCACCCGGAAGTTTCGGAACTTCTGGAACAGCTCGTTTGCTATCCGGCGTGTGAGCGACCGGATTTGTCTGGAACACGGACTTTCCATTGTGAAAAATCCGAAGCCCCGGAGCAAGGGAAAGTTTAAGAATTATGGGGAATGGCTCGGGGACAACAAACCGCCCACTTTTCAGGAACGGCTGCGGGCGCAGATTGACGCAGCCCTCTTGCAGAAGCCCGCTGATTTTGCCGCTTTCCTCTTGCTGATGGAGGCGGCGGGCTACGAAGTCAAACAGGGGCGCGGCGG
>URPG01000159.1 GCA_900549675.1 uncultured Oscillospiraceae bacterium
ACAAATTAAAAATTTTTGATTTACAAATTCATGAAAATTATCTTGATTTAACCATTCAATTCTATTGTCAATTTGAGATGAATTCTTTTTTAGAGTTATTTCAAGAAGAAACTTCTCATAGAATTTTTTCGAAACTAATGCACGATAATAAAAAAGATTTTTGGTGTTCTTATTCTGGAATGGATTATGAAAATATGAGTGATTACGATAAGATAACGGCGCTCAGTTATCAACAAATGGATACGAAAGATTGTCAGCAGATTTGTTTTTTTGACGATACATATCATTAAACAATAGTGTAACAATCATTCTATTCGCTATATTCAATCATAAAATGTAATTTTATATAAATTATCAAGATATTTTGATGTTGTAACATATGTTACGGATTTTTTTCTTTCCTCCTGTTATGATAAGCACATCGAAACAAACAACCAATCAAAATGAAAATAAAAAATGATATTTAGGAGGAACGAAATGGAAAACAAAATGTTTTGTTATCAATGTCAAGAAACAGCCGGTAATAAAGGCTGTACACAAGTGGGAGTATGCGGTAAAAAACCGGAAGTCGCCGCTATGCAAGATTTGCTCGTTTATGTAACAAAGGGCATTTCTGCTGTAACCACACAATTGAGAGCAGAAGGCAAGGAAGTATCTTTGGATGTAAACCATTTGATTACTTTGAATCTGTTTACTACCATTACAAACGCTAATTTTGATGAAGAGGCCATTGTTGCCAGAATTTTTGACACGTTGGTGATAAAAAAAGAATTATTAGCACAGGTTTCTGAACAAGATAAACTGCCGCAAGATGCTTTTTGGGAAGCCAACGACCGTGACAGCTTTATTGCCAAGGCCAAAGAAGTGGGTGTGCTTTCCACCAAAGATGAAGATATCCGCAGCCTGCGTGAACTCATTACTTATGGCTTAAAAGGACTTTCTGCTTACAGTAAACACGCCAATGTTTTGCTTAAGGATGATGAAGAAGTAGATGCATTCTTACAAAGAGCGCTTTCTAAAACTTTAGATGACAGCTTAACTGTAGATGATTTGGTTGCCTTGACACTGGAAACCGGTAAATATGGTGTAAACGGTATGGCAATGCTTGATGCTGCCAACACAAGTACGTATGGTAATCCCGAAATCACCAAAGTAAATATCGGCGTGGGAACTCGTCCCGGTATCTTAATTTCCGGTCATGACCTGCGTGATATGGAAATGCTCCTGAAACAAACAGAAGGCACAGGGGTGGATGTTTATACTCACTCTGAAATGCTGCCGGCCAACTATTATCCTGCCTTTAAAAAATATTCTCACTTTGTCGGAAACTACGGTAACGCCTGGTGGAAACAAAAAGAAGAATTTGAAAGCTTTAATGGTCCGATTTTGATGACTACCAACTGTATTGTTCCCCCGAAAGACAGCTATAAGGACCGCCTGTATACCACGGGCGCTGCCGGATTCCCCGGTTGTAAACACATTGAAGGCGGAATCGGCGAAGAAAAAGATTTCTCTATCATTATTGAACATGCTAAAAAATGTGCTCCGCCTACGGAAATTGAGAGCGGCGAGATTGTCGGTGGATTTGCTCATAACCAAGTTCTAGCTTTGGCAGATACTGTTGTTGGTGCTGTGAAATCAGGCGCTATCAAGAAATTTGTCGTTATGGCTGGTTGTGACGGACGGGCAAAATCACGCAGTTACTACACTGATTTTGCAGAGGCATTACCGAAGGATACGGTTATTTTGACAGCAGGTTGTGCAAAATATAGATACAATAAACTCAACCTCGGTGATATCGGCGGAATTCCTCGCGTGTTAGATGCCGGACAGTGCAACGACTCCTATTCCTTGGCTGTAATTGCCCTGAAACTCAAAGAAGTTTTTGAACTGGAAGATATTAACGATTTGCCTATCATTTATAATATTGCTTGGTATGAGCAAAAAGCAGTTATTGTCTTGTTGGCACTATTATATCTTGGCGTTAAAGATATTCATCTTGGCCCGACACTTCCCGGTTTCCTTTCTCCCAATGTTGCCAAAGTATTGGTGGAGAACTTCGGTATTGCTCCGATTCAAACTGTGGAAGAGGACATCAATCTGTTTTTCGGTGAAGAAAATGCAGAAGATCCGATTCATGCCGGTATGCTGATTGGCGATATTATCCGCCAATATCCGGATGTCGCTCCGATTCTCATGGAATGTGGTATGCATTGTCTTGGCTGCCCGTCTTCACAAATGGAATCTCTGGCAGACGCTTGTATGGTACATGGTATTGAGGTCAATTCCGTATTAGCTAAACTGAATGATTTTGTAAAAACAAACGCTTAATTACAAGCTTGCAATCTATAAAATAAAAGCCCTGTTTTCTCTAAAGTGTAATTACTTTGTGAGAAAACAGGGCTTTTTTTGTTGTGATAATTCTATTTTTATTTTAATGATTAAGTGTAATAGCTAAGATAAAAAAAGATTAAGGGGTAATCCAAAGATTCTTTTTATCTTCACTGAAAAAAATAGAAAATCCTTGCGCCGTAAAATATTCTTCTAATGCCTTTGCCGCTTTCTCAATTAAATCTTGCTCGGCAGAATTTAAGCTTTCCAGCCACATACTTTGTGCGCCGCAGGCATCACGCAAATGTAATTTTACAGGATAATTTCTTTCTTTCAACCAATTATTTATTTGAATAATTTCTTGAATCGATACTATTTTTTTCATAAGAAATTCCTTATTATTGTGATTTAGATTTCACCGGCAAAACGCTTTAAGTTTTCCAGACCAATGGCAATAGCGTCCAGAGCTGGTTCAAGGCCTTCAAACTCAATGGCAATGGTCCCGTCGTAACCATTGGATTTTAAGAGAGATAAACATTGCTTAACCGGGACAATACCGTGACCGATGATGGTTCCCCGCAAGTAATTACCGGCTCTTGTGGGAAAGAAACCACGCCCCGGATTTCCTTCATTTCCGTTTTTCCACAAGAAATCCTTGGCATGTGCATAAAAAGCATAGGGAGCTACTCTTCCAAAGGCCAATTCAGGAGATTCATCGGCACATAAAAAGTTACCCATATCACATAAGAGTCCAAAATTGGGATGGGCCACTGCATTAACCAGCTTTTCAACACGCCGGCTGTCCTGACAAAAATAGCCGTGATTTTCAATCATGGTGCGAATCCCTTTAGATTCAGCATATTGAGTGACAGATAAACAGCTTTTAGCTAAGAGCGGCAGTGCGTCATCAAACCCGCGAAAACCTCTTTTACCGCTTGGAAAACCTACGGTAGCGTCATGGCGCATACTTGTAGCACCTAAAATAACAGCAATATCCACTTCACGGCAAACTCGTTCAATTTCTTTTTCGGTGTTGCCGTCAGAATCGGTTAAAAAATCTGCACCGACGGTGTAATTGGAGATTTCTAGGCCGACTCTTTCGCATTCTGCTTTTAACAGCTTTGCATATTCTTCCCGAGAACTTCCGTTATGCGGCAAAATATCTACGAATTCAACTGCGTCAAATCCCATTTCTTTTGCCTTTGCAATACAATCCATTTGTGTCATGGCTCCGCTATTTAGCAGAGAAGAAAAACTATAAGTGCTGACAGAATATTTCATCATAAAACTCCTTTATCAATCATTTATTATGAATTTATGTTGGATGTTCTGTGTTTAGAATGACGATTTAATAGGTGATAATTTCAATATTTTTTATGAGTTTGAGGAAAGGCAGAGCGCATAAAAAATATAGTAGACGGATTTTATGTAACTAAAAAAATATTGTTTATGATAGCAGGTACTTCATACCGACCGTCTAATTCTTTAATAAATCTAATTTGCTTGGTTTCGCTTTGTCAAAGTTTATCTAAGATTAAAAAATAAACGTTGCCGAGTGCGGTGGGAGGTACCTTGTGCCGACAATTTATTTTTCCAATGAATCCAACTTGTGGGATTCTATTATAACATAACATAACAAGAAAAGCATTTATTTCAGAAGATAAATAGTAAGAACGCGAAAGATTTTCTCTCACAAAAAAGAGGACGAAACCATACTATAAAAGTGACCCTGTATTTTAATTTAAGAATAACGGAGGGTGAAAGTGATGCCCATAACATTTGGAATCGTCGGTGGAGATAAAAGACAAATCTATCTGGCGCAAGCTTTAAGCAGTGATGCTCATATTGTCTATTTAAACGGTTTAGAGCAAGCGGAAGGAGCAGATGATTTTCAGCATATTTCTCTACCGGATATCGGCAGGTTGTGTGAGGTTGTCATTTTACCGTTGCCGGCGACAAGAGATGGTAAAAAATTAAATGCGCCGTTTACTTCACAAGAAATTTTTTTAGGACAGGATTTTGCAAAAGCGGTTGCCGGTTGTAAAGTCATTGGCGGTATGACAAGTCAATTGCCTAAAGCGGGAACTTGGAAACAAATTTCTCCGCTTGATTATTATGACCGTGAAGAATTAATTATCGGAAATGCAATGCTTACAGCAGAAGCCGCCATTGCCATTGCGATTCAAACCTTTCCCGCAACGCTGAATCATTCCTCTTGTTTGGTCACTGGGTTCGGCAGAATCGGTAAATGGCTTTGCCATATGCTAAAAGCTTTTCATGCTAACGTAGATTGTGCCGCAAGAAAAAAATCGGATTTTATGGAAATTGAAAATAGGGGCTGCAGGCCAATAGAATATAAAAATATCAGTCAAAAATACGACATTATTTTTAATACCGTGCCTGTGCAGGTGTTAGGTAAAAAACAACTCATTCATCAAGACGCAAATACACTGATAATTGAATTGGCTTCTGCCCCGGGGGGGATTTGTTTGGAAGCGGCAAAAGAACAGAACTTGCGGGTGATGAATGCTCCTAAAACCTCGGGCGAATATATTAAGCAGACGATTTATAACATTCTGGAGGAATAGTATGAAGAGAATCGGGTTTGCAATGTGCGGTTCTTTCTGCACCGTTGCTGAAGCAATTACAATGATGAAACAACTGAAGGAAAAATATGAAATTGTTCCGATTATGTCCGGCATGACATATTCTACGGATACAAGATTCGGAAAAGCCGAAGATTTTATCGCAGAGGTTGAAGAAATTACCGGCAAAGAAATTCTACACACGATAGTGGAAACAGAACCGATAGGACCTAAAAAAATGGTGGATTTAATGGTGGTCTGCCCCTGCACGGGCAATACGATGTCAAAGCTTGCCAATGGTATTACCGATACTTCTGTCACAATGGCGGTAAAAGCTTCTTTTAAGATTCGGAATAAAAACCAAA
>URPG01000160.1 GCA_900549675.1 uncultured Oscillospiraceae bacterium
CGAACAAAAAATATTGGTGTACTTCTTTCAGAAAAAACAGGGACAAATCTTTTGCATGAACACTTTGCAAGAATTTTGAACAGTTTTAAAGATACAGTAGAAGAAAGAGGATATGTCATTACTTTCTTAAACGCCAGCAATTCTCCTAATCGGCTTTCTTATTTGGAACAATGCAAATATATGAATTTTGATGGAATTTTTGTTCCTTGTGCAGATTATCAGCTTGTTGAAGTAAAAGAACTGCTGGCTACGGATATGCCTCTGGTGGTTGTTGACCATGTATTGCCCAAACATATCAACATTGCTTCTAATCATTATGGTGACATGATGAGGATGATGCAGCTTTTATATGATAGAGGGCATAGAAAAATTGCTTTTATTCACGGTGAGAATAATGAGGTGACAAGAGGTAGATTATCGGCTTATAAAAATTTTATGAGTGAACATAATTTGCCAATCCCGAAAGAGTATCTTTACACCTGCCCTTATCGTGATACGGAAAGGGCAAGTGCTTTGACTAAGGCGGTGCTCGCTTTGCCGAATCGTCCTACTTGTATTTTGTATCCGGATGATTTAACTGCCGTGGGCGGGCTCAATATCATGCAAGAGGCCGGCTTGGTTATTCCAAGAGATATCTCCGTTGCGGGCTATGACGGAATCGCTGTCATCAATATTGTAAGGCCCCGAATTACCACCGTTCGTCAAGACACTGTTTCTATGGGAATTCAGGCTGGGAATAAGCTTATCAGCCGTATTGAGTTTCCGGAAGCAGAACCCGGTGCAATGACCGTTGTTGTTGATGGTATGGTTGAACCGGGAGAATCGGTTGCAGTTGTTAACCAAAGGCATAATTAACGGATTCACCGTTAATTATTATAAAAACAGTTCTAAAGGATTATAGGAGGATTTTAACATGAAAAAGAGCAGCAAAATACTTAGTGTTCTACTTAGTGCGTTGATGATCGGCAGTGTTTTATCCGGTTGTGGAAATGACAATAAACAGTCATCCGCCCCTGCTGATGAGTCTGCCCCGGCATCATCTAAAGCGGCAGAGCCGGCCTCAGAGTCTGCGGCAGATACAGAGGAACCTGCTACCGGCACACTGGCTTATAAGGGCGAAATTGCTTTTATGCATTTCTCTACTTCTGAAGAATCAGAGGGCAATGGTGGTTCTGATGGTTTCCGTACCATGATTAAGCAATGGCAGGATGCGCATCCGGACATCACGCTAAAAGAATCTGTTTTGGCCAATGACGATTATAAAACTCAGATTGCCACTTTGGCTTCTGCAGGCGATTTGCCCGACGTGTTCTTGCTGCAGGGTATGAACACTAAAACATGGGCAGAGCAAGGCAGTATTTTGGATATGACAGATATTATCAAGTCATCTCCTTATTATGATGATTATAATCAAGCTTATTTTACTCCGTTTACAGATGGTGATAAAATTTATGGTTTACCTGCTTTAACAGGTGGTACTTGTACTGTTGTTATCTATGACAAAGCAGAATGGAAAAAAGCCGGATTTGAAAAATTCCCCGAAACCTGGGAAGATGTAAAGAAAGCAAACGAATACTTTACTCAAAACGGACACACAGAATCCATCGCTTTTGGTAACAGTGGAAAATGGCAAATTAACTCTTGCTTCCTCTCTGTTATCGGAGATCGTTTTACAGGTCCGGAATGGTTCCAGTCCATTATTGACAAAGGCGGCGCCAAATTTACGGATGAAAAATTCCAAAGTGCTTTGAAATTTACACAAGATATTTTTGCATCCGGTATTTTCAATGATGACTTTAATGCAGTAAATAATGAAGATGCCAGAGAATACTTTATTTCCGGCACTACACCTGCTTTCATCGGCGGTAACTGGGACGTCAGCTATATCATGGCTACCTTAAAAGAAGACGACGAAGAAAAATACAACAATATCGGTTTTGCTGTGTTGCCTCAGCCGGAAGGCGCTGACGGTTCCACCAATTCACAGAATATTGGCTTAGGTTATGCTGTTTCTCTAAATGCAAAAATTGCTGAGGATGCCGATAAGCAAGCCGCTGCTGTTGATTTGGCACAATACTTAACAGGACCGGAGTTCTCTAAATATGTAGCAGAAAATTATGCACTGGCCGGTTTGACAAAAATTGAAAATGTAGATTTGAGCTCTTTTGACCAGATCACACAAGATTTCTACAATTATTCTTATGTTGATACCACTCCTTGCGAAATTTATGATTCTTATGTAACAGCCGCTGTTTGGGATGTTTTGAATACAGAAATGCAAGGCTTGCTGAATGGAGAAACAACTCCTGAAGATGTTGCACAAAAGACACAAGAGGCTTATGAGGCAAACTATTAATTGCACAAAAATTCTTAAAATGTAAAAATGGCGAGAGGGGCGACGCTAGCGTCAGCCCCTTTTGTTAAAAAGGAGGTAAGTTATGTTATCAAAAAGACCTAAAGCAAATGTAATCATTGCTTATTTGGCAATTCCTTTATTACTTTACATATTTGCTGTGTTTATTCCGTTGGTAACATCTCTGTTCTATAGCTTTTTTGAATGGAAAGGCGGACCAAATAAAACTTTTATCGGATTCCAAAACTATTTAACGCTATTAAAGGATGATGTGTTTTGGCTGTCCTTTGGACACAACCTTTATTTGGTGGCACTATGCTTAATTGGTCAAGTTGGATTGGCTTTTATTTTTGTGATGATTATTAACACACGTTTTGTAAAAGCAAAATCGATTCATAGAACTTTTGGTTTTTTCCCCAGTACCGTTGCAGCAGTTGCTATTGGATTTATCTGGACAATGATCTATGACAGCCGAAGAGGTGTGCTGAATTGGTTTTTAGAGGCAATTGGGCAAGAGGATAAAACACAGGTATGGTTAAATAATTCTCAATTGGTTATGACCTTGGTGGCAATCCCGCTGATTTGGCAGTACATAGGCTATTATATGATTATTTTGCTTTCTGCCACATCTGCTATTGATGGCGAAATTTTAGAATCTGCTGAGTTAGACGGTGCAAGCTCCTTTCAAAAAGCCATTCATGTTGTGTTACCAATGATTAAAAATACAATTATTGTATGTGTGGTCTTGTGTGTTTCGGGTAATATGAAAGCTTTTGACAATATCTATGTTATGACCAGCGGAGGGCCGGGAAACGCTTCTATGGTTATGGCAATGTATGGCTACCGTATTTCTTTTGCGCAGCAGAATATGGGTTACGGCAGTGCGATCTCAGTCGGCATATTCGTTCTGGGAATAGTTGTCATTGGCGGTATGCAGCTAATGCAAAAATGGCTTAGCAAAGACGAGGGGTGAATAAGATGATGCATACAGAATATGGTTTAACTACAGGAAAAAGAATTAGAAATGTGATTACAGGTGTAATCCTGAACCTAATCATGATTCTTTTTTCTTTGTCTTGTATTTTTCCGCTTTTGTGGATGTTATACTCCTCACTTAAACAGAAGAGAGAGTTTAATGCGGATATTATGTCCTTGCCAAAAAATCCTACTTTATTCAACTATGAGAGGATTTTGACTAATCCAGACTATCATATCGGACAGTCAATTTTAAACAGTGTAAGGACGACGTTATTATCTGTATTTTTAATTGTTCTATTTGGTTTTATTGTGGGTTATTTTTTAGCCAGAGTTCGATTTAAAGGAAGTAAAATTATTTGGGTAATGCTTTTAATGGGAATGCTGATTCCGATTCATTCATTGTTGGTTCCGATATATGTTGTATTCAATCAAAGCGGTCTTTCCAATAAGTGGTTCACATTAATTATTCCCTATGTCGCTTTTGGTATGCCGATAGCCGTCTTTTTGGTGCAGGGCTTTATCAAAGAAGTTCCTACCGCGTTAGAAGAAGCGGCGTCTATTGACGGTTGTTCTTTTACCGGCACCTTGTTTAGGGTAATTCTTCCCATTTGTCGTCCTGTGCTGATTACAGTGGCGATTTTACAAACTTTTTCTTGTTGGAATGAATTTTCCTTTGCCCTTGTGTTGATTAAAGAAAGCAGCCTGCAAACGGTTCCTTTGGCGATGACACAGTTTACAGGACAATTTAGCTCAGACTATCCTAAAATTATGGCAGCTATGCTCATTACCATGTCGCCTATTGTCGTTCTTTATTTTGCTTTTAGCAAGCATATTATTAAGGGAATGGTCGCAGGTGCTGTAAAAGGATAATTTGGTTTGAAATAATATCAAAATATAAAATGAAACAACAGAGCTTTGAATATTTTTAAAGCTCTGTTGTTTTATTTATGAAAGTAAGGTCATTTTATTTAGCGGAATCACGTATTGGTCTAATAGAGAAGATTAAGAAAATTCAGAGTGAAAAAACTGTATAGAAAAAAATTTAAGAGTAGAGAAAAAGAAAGCACAGAGTGAAATCACCCTGTGCTTTCGAGAATTTAAGGAATAAAAGATTAAGAGTAGAAAAAGAAACTTACTCTTACTGGAGCAGCTGCAGAATAGCCTGGGGCTGTTGGTTAGCTTGAGCCAGCATAGACTGAGCAGCCTGTGTCAAGATGTTCATCTTGGTGTAGTTCATCATTTCTTTAGCCATGTCTGTATCACGGATACGAGAGTTAGCAGAAGTCATGTTCTCAGCAGTTGTATCTAAGTTGTTGATGGTGTACTCAAGACGATTCTGTAAAGAACCGAGGTTAGCACGGTTGGTAGATACAGTGTTGATAGCTGATTTAATGGTAGCGATAGCGTTGCCAGCAGCTGTTTCGGTAGAAACATCGATGTTTTCACCTTCGTCATTGACTAACTTTAAGCCTTTGGCAGAAAGGTCATTAACGGAAACCTTAACATGGTTGTATTCAGCGTTGGTATCGCCAACTTGTAATTTAAGCTCAGAACCTTTTTTTGTGAAACCAGCAAGACCTTTATCGTTATCAATAGTGTATTTTTCAACATCTTTCAAATGTGTTTGAATAGCAGCTGTATCTTTAAATTTACCTTCTTTTGCAGCAGCAGCAACAGCGTCACTGTCACTGTCATCAATGGAATCATCAACAGTATAAGTTTTGTTATTTACAGTAATGCTCTTGCCATCAACCAATTTGTCCCAATCCAGTTTACCATCGGCATCTACGAAATCAGCTACATCAGAAGTAACGGTAGCTTTGACATCTGCCTCAGCATCCAAGTTACCATTGAGTAAGTTAATGCCGTTGAAGTTGGTGGACTCAGCA
>URPG01000161.1 GCA_900549675.1 uncultured Oscillospiraceae bacterium
ACATCAAAAGCATAAAAAAACCGGCTGTGACAGACATATTCAAGCCTCCGGATTGAATGGAATGGCCAGTGCTGTAGAAAACGGTTTGCGTTTGCGGGAAAAATCTTTGCAGTCTGGAAAAAAGAAAAGCCGATAAAAATCCATGAAGAAAGCGAAATAAAATAAATTTAATTTTCGACATAGGAAACACGTCAAAGAAAGAAAAAATTTGGAAATGGACACAAAATCCGGCAAAGGCTAGAGAAAAAGCAAACAAAAGAGAAGGACTCTGAGAAATAACTGCTTTTTCCACACCTGAGGCAATCTCAAACAGCATCGCTAACAGTGCTGAAGAATGAGATTGTGACAAGTGAAGTCCATGCGCTATAAAAGAAGAAAAAAATCCCGCAATGCCAAAACCTCTAAGTAAGCTATAGCAGGCAGAAAATAGTAAAATTGCAGAGCACATTTTCAGCATAGCTTTAGACGCATCGTTGGCACAAGCAATAATGGCATTGGAATTGTCTGTCTTTAGAGAGGTATCGTCAGGTTCATTTTGTGGAATTTTATGAAAAAAACCAATTAAAATTCCCAGAATGAGAGAGGAAATGGAAATGGAAATAAAAAGTAAAAGCCCTGTTTTTCCGTTTTGCAGGAGTCCTGCACCTACAAAGCTAATCACAAAAGCAACTCCGGGGTTTATGCAGAATAAAAGCATTTGTTCAGCTTGTTTTGCTGTGATTTTCTTTTGTTTCAGCAAGAGAGAAATGCCTGCCGCGCCCGAAGGATATCCTCCAATCAATCCTAACAAAAGTGTTGAGGTGCAAATTCTAGGCAGGCGAAAAACATATTTTGTCATTGCGCCCAATATTTTTCCGGCAAAATCGGCTCCGCCGGAATGAACGGCATAAGAGCTTAAAGCGATAAAAGGGAATAAAGTAGGAATTAAAATTTTTAGTGAATATAAAATACTCTCATATAGAGTTCTTTTTATTTGTTCTGGAAATAAGAGCAGGCCGGACCCTAAAAACAGAGTAAGAAGAAAAGGAAAAATTGGTTTTATTTTTTTTAAAATGGGTTGCATGGATAAAATCCTCCCTGACAGAGATGTTGTCTATATCTATGAATTCAAAATGAAATTCATGCGTGGGCAAAGGTAAAGTGAATGATTGTTCTGTTTGTCGCATACAATGGTTACAGGTGGAGGGGATATTATGGAAGAAAAATCAATTCGAGGTCCAAGAATTGAATTGACAGGAAATCGTTCGGTTCTTATCGATGGCTGTGACGGCATTATTGATTACGACGAAAATAAAGTATTAGTCCGTTTGGGAAAAATAAACGCGGCTATTAACGGCAGAAATATGAGGCTGCGGGTATTGACAGAAAATACAGCAATTATTGATGGATTTATCCATTCGTTGGAATATACATAATAGGAGGCAGAATGTTAAGCAGGATTTTTCATTGGATAACTGGGTATGCCTGCTTTTCTTTAGAAGGGCAAACAGCAAGGTTCTTGAATATTGCTGTGAAAAGCGGCTTAACAATATGGCGGGTTCAGAAAAGAGAAGGCAAGTTAATTGGTTATATTAAAGCAAAAGAATACAAACATCTTCGCAGTATCGGCAAGAGATGCAAAAGTAAAATTAAATGTATTTACAAGAGAGGACTACCCTTTTACACCCAAAAGCTCAGCCGGCGAAAAGGTTTTTTAATTGGCATATTAGCGGCAATGGCCCTGTGTTTTTATTTGAGTAGTTTCGTGTGGAATATTCAGGTAAATGGAATAGAAAACATTTCACCGGTACAAATAGAGAAAGCAGCCAGAACAGCCGGCTTATATGAGGGCGCCCACAAAAAAGATTTCAGCCCGGCAGCAGCTGAAATTTATATTATGGAACAGGTGCCGGGAATTAGTTGGATATCCGTAAACACCGATGGCTGTTTTGTAAATATTGAAATTAAAGAAGCTGATGAAAAACCGGAGATATCAGAGGAAAATCAGCCCTCCGATATTATTGCGGAAAGGGAGGGGATTATTAAGCATATTGAGGCACACAAAGGAATGAAAAAAGTGAGAATCGGTGAAGTTGTGCAAAAAGGGCAAACGCTGATAACGGGAATTTACACTGAAAATATTTCTCCTTATACTGTAAAAAAAAGTCCTGTTACGCATTATGTTTTGCGGGCCAGAGGACGTGTTATTGCTGAAACGGTTAGAAATTTTCAAGTCAGTGTAGAGAGAATAAAACAAATTGAAGTCGATTCAGAAGAAAAAACAAATTCATACTTTTTGTTTTTTGGTTTGAAAATCCCTTTGGGATTTCATACATCAGACAACAATCAAACAAGAATTTATGAACATACCAATCGCTTTGAATTGTTAGGAGAAAAACTTCCCATTGGTATATACAAAGAAAAACATGTTTTTTCGCAAACAGCAGAAATAGGACTGACGAAAGAAGAATTAAAGGAAGAAGCTCTTTTTCGGTTAAGAGAGCAACAAAAAGAGCAATTGAAAGATTCCGCTAAAATAATAGAAGAAACACTAGATTATCAAATAACACAAAATGGCTGTATTCTCAGCGCAGTTTGTCGATTAGAAGAAGAAATTGGCGTAGAACAACCTGCTTTGTGGAATATAACGGATAATGGCTAATGTTTTTATCAATAATTCATAGGATTTTTGCTTGATGAATCCTGAAATAATGTGTTATAATAACTGTAAAGAAATTGTAATTTTTCTTTACAGTTATTTCTTTTTTATACAACAATCACCGTGATGACGGAAGCAATAAAGGGGAAAACTTTTGGAACAAAAAATTCTTTTGGACAGCCTGAAACAGGCAGAAGAAATCTTCGGCAGCTTTGATGGAAATACACGCTTGATTGAAAAAGAGTACAGCGTTAGTATTGTGTTCCGTGATTCAGAATTAAAAGTCAGCGGGCAAGATGAAGATGTGAAAAAAGCAATAAGAGCCATTAAAAGTTTAATTATGATGATTGACAGGGGAGAAACACTAACGGAGCAAAGTGTTCGTTATTGTATCCGTATGGTCAATGAAGACAGTGAGAACAGTTTAGTAAAAATGGGCGGAGATTACATCTGTCTGACAAGCAAAGGGAAACCTGTCAAACCAAAAACGGTAGGTCAACGTCATTATTGCGATGCTATTGCTAAAAATACAATCACTCTGGGTGTGGGACCGGCCGGCACCGGTAAAACATATCTTGCTGTAGCGATGGCTGTCAATGCTTTCCGTAAACAAGAGGTGAGCCGTATTATTCTCACAAGACCGGCCGTGGAAGCTGGTGAAAAGTTAGGTTTTCTTCCGGGAGATTTGCAGCAGAAGGTAGACCCTTATCTGCATCCGCTCTATGATGCTCTGTTTGATATGCTGGGGAATGAGGCGTACCAAAGGCACGTGGAACGGGGGAATATTGAAGTTGCTCCTTTGGCTTATATGAGAGGGCGCACATTGGATGACAGCTTTATTATTCTGGATGAAGCACAAAACACCACACCTGAGCAGATGAAAATGTTTTTAACCCGCCTTGGCTTTGGTTCGAAAATGATTATTACGGGCGATATTACACAAATCGATTTGCCAAGCGGTAAGCGTTCCGGTTTAAAAGAAGCGCTTCGTATATTAAAACGAGTAGAGGATATTGCGATTTTCCGTTTCACAGAAAAAGATGTTGTACGTCATAAATTGGTAATGGATATTATCCGTGCGTATGAAAAAGCAGAAAAATAGCGAAAGATTTATAGAAATGGAACGAGGAGAATTGTTATGAATAAAATAAAGGTTATTATTTCAAATAATCAAAAAGAGGTTAAAATTCCAACAGGAATTCGTATGTTGGTGCGCCGCTGCTGTAATGCTGTACTGCAATTAGAAAAATTTGAAGATTCTGCTGAAGTAAGCGTTTCTTTTGTCGATAATCAGCAAATCCATGAGATGAATAAGCAGTATCGTGGCCGTGACAGTGCAACAGATGTCTTGTCTTTCCCTATGGGCGAGAATGGTCAGTATGACATCAATCATGAAACAGGGGCTAAAATCTTAGGGGATATTGTCATTTCTGTTCCGAAGGCAGTGGAACAGGCACATAATTATGGGCACAGCTTAAGTCGTGAAATTGCCTATTTAACGGCTCATTCTATGCTGCACCTTTTAGGATATGACCATGAGCAGGGCGGACTGGAAAGAGTTCGTATGCGTGAAAAAGAGGAATTGGTCATGCGTGAATTGGGATTGCCGGCAAGCGCCAGCTATACCAATGGATAAGCGACAGCAGGACCGGCGTTCGATTTTTTGTAGTCTGAAAGATGCTTTTCGCGGGATTTGGTGCAGTGTGAAATCAGAACGAAATATCAGATTCCATTTTATAGTGATGGCCTATGTGCTTTTCGTTGCTTTTTCCATAAAACTTTCCCGTGCTGAAATAGCTGTTTTGTTTTTGACAATCGGCAGTGTCCTATCCGCTGAAATGCTGAATACCGCTGTCGAAAAGCACTGTGATTTTAATCAAAAAAAACATTGTGGCCCCATACGTAACGTCAAGGATATTGCAGCCGGTGCCGTTTTAATTGCGGCTGTTATTGCCGTTTTGGTCGGTGTTATTATCTTTTGGCGGGATTCTTTTTGGGCTTTTTTGTTTTCTGTTTTGATGAATCCGTTACAATTCGTTTTATTGTTACTCAGTTTTGTAGTTGCCTATTTTTTTATTTCATGGGGGCCTGTCAAAATAGCGCAAAAGTGGCTGAATAAAGAATGATACAATTCAAGCAGGCGGAGAATTTCTCCGCCTGATTTAGAAGAAAAGATAATGACCTATGAGAGGAAAAATATGATAGAAAACATGAACTTAGAAAATATGAAATCAGCCTTTATTGCCATTGTCGGAAAGCCAAATGTTGGTAAATCTTCCATTTTGAATTCCTTGATAGGGCACAAAATCGCAATTGTTTCCAAAAAACCTCAAACTACCCGCACGCGTATTATGGGAGTATGGACGGAACAAGAAAACCAAATTGTTTTTATTGATACCCCCGGTCTTGTGAAACCTCGCAATTCACTGGGAGATTATATGGTCAAAGCGGTAACCACTTCGGTAACAGGCGTGGACGCCTGCTTGCTGGTTGTTGAGGCAGGAACAGAAATATCGAAAGCAGATCTGGACTTAATCAAACGGTTTCAGTCTGCTAAATTGCCAGTA
>URPG01000162.1 GCA_900549675.1 uncultured Oscillospiraceae bacterium
TCCCTTTTTAACTGAAAGCATATTCAACCTGCTTTTTTCATTTTTGTTCCTTAAATTGCTGTTTCAAAGTATCAAATACTCCTGCACAAGCCAATGAATCTTTATGAGGAATCAGCGGGCTTTCAATCTGCTTCTCTTTCAACAGCTGACAAACATGTTGAATTTCAAAAACAAAGCCATCTTCAAAATCCATCTCAAAAGAATCCATCAGTTGATTTTGATTGTCATATCTCTCACATTTATGCGAGCCTAAAAAGTCATACACCACAACATACCCTTCCGTACCATACACAAAAGCATTTTGAGAGCTGTTGGCAGAAATTCCGCAGGACAAAGTAGCCAAAGCTCCGCTTTCAAAACACATATTCATTGCCACAAAATCATCTACACCTGTGGGACAAAAAGAAGCACTGCCTTGGGCCATTGTGGGTGTTTCATCTAAAATGCCTATGGCAAATTCAATGGGATATACTCCGGCATCATATAAACTGCCGCCTGCCAAATCCGGATTGTATAAGCGATTTTCCGGATTAAAAGGAGCATTAAAAGAAAAAGAAGCATGAACCAGCTTCGGCGTGCCAATCGAACCGTTTAAAACCCATTCTTTCGCTTTTTGGAACGTGGGGATACAGCGTGTCCACATGGCTTCCATCAGCAAAACTTGATTTTTTTGCGACAACTGAATTAATTCCAGTGCATCGGCATAATTTGTGACAAGTGGTTTTTCACAGATGACCGCTTTTTTATGTTCTAAGCATTTTTTCACTGCTTCAAAATGAAAATTGTGTGTCAATGCAATATAAATAATGTCCACATCTTCATCTGTCATCAAATCTTCATAGCTTGTGTAATACTTTGCGGCATGATATTCCTCCGCAAACTGAACAGCTTTTTTTGAGTCTTTAGAGGCAACCGCTGTTAATTCAATATTTTCTATTGTATGCAAAACACCGGCAAATCGTTTTGCGATTTCCCCTAAACCGATAATACCAAAATGAATGGCCATTTGATTACTCCTTACCTTTTTCATTTGTTTTTTTACTACACTTCCGAATATACGGATATAAATTTATAGTAGCATTTCTTATTGCTTTCCGTCAATATTTTTACACATAAATCATAAAAATATATTCAAAAAATCGATTTTTTATTGAATAGCTTGTTTTTCTTTCCTTTTTGTTGACATTAAAAAGGCGGAATGCTATTATACCTATATAAATACTAGGTTTACAATCTGATATTTATATTGCAGTTAATTCACATTTAACATATAACCTTTAAAAAATAACGCTATTATATTTGAGATAAATCAAAATAAAAAAGGTAGAATGATGATTTTTTATTATTCAGAGGGAGGGTTATGAAATGGATATTCAATTTGCGGAAGCTTTAAAAAACAAAATCGAGGTTTCTCACGATTATGTGATAAATCTCAGGAGATATTTCCATAAACATCCTGAGTTAAGTCTACAAGAATATCATACAGCAGATACCATTGAACAGCAACTGGAGAATTTACAAATTGAACACCGCCGTATCGGTGAAACCGGTGTGCTGGGCATTATACGGGGTCAAAAAGACAATCAAAAAGTAATTGCTTTAAGGGCTGACATTGATGCTCTGCCTATCTTTGAAACCAACCAAACGGAATACCGTTCTCTAACAGATGGCATTATGCACGCCTGCGGCCATGATGCTCACACATCTTGTTTATTGGGGGCAGCTAAGGTTTTACAGGAAAGCCGTGAGCATTTCGGCGGTGAGATTCGTCTTATTTTTCAACCCGCAGAAGAAATTGGAAAGGGTGCTCAGCCTTTTATCGATGAAGGTGTTTTAAAAGACGTTTCCCGTGTATTTGGTCTGCACTGTGCACCTGACCTTCCCTGCGGCACTGTGGGTATTACCCCCGGACTGAACAACGCCGCTGTTGACCATTTCAAAATCGTCGTAAACGGTAAATCCACTCATGTATCTACCCCACAGCTCGGTGTTGATGCACTTTATATTGCCAGTCAAATCGTGGTATCTTTACAAGCCTTGGTAACACGCCGTACTTCTCCCGTTGAACCTGTCATTATCGGTATCGGCAAACTAGCCTCCGGCGATACTTACAATGCGGTTGCCCCCTCTGCCGAAATGGAGGGAACCACTCGTACTATTTCTATCGAAATGCGTGCCCAAATGAGAGAACAAATCACCTTAACCGCTCAAAATATTGCGGAGTCTTACGGCGGCACCGCAGAAGTGATTTGGACCGATATTGCCTCTCCTCTTGTGAATGACGAAACCGTCTGTAAAGAATTAACCACTCTTGTTAACACAGTTTACGGTGAATCCCGTCCTGTCGTACAGCGTGAGCTTTCTCTTGGCGGCGACAATTTTGCCGAGTTTTTACTGCAGGTACCGGGTGCCTATGCTTATTTGGGCACGCATAATACAGAACAGCCTCCTACGTTATGCACCCTGCATAACGGGGGGCTGGATATTGATGAAAACGCGTTGGCCTTTGGAGTCGGTCTTTATGCACAATATGCGGTTTGGTGGCTCACAGCGGAGGAATCCATATGATAAGATTAGAAAATATCAGCAAACGTTTTCACAGCAAGGGCGGAACAGTCGATGCCCTGAAAAACGTATCCATTCATGTGGAACAGGGCGACATTTATGGCATTATCGGTTTTTCAGGTGCCGGTAAATCCACACTGATTCGCATGGTCAATCTATTGGAAAAACCCGATTCAGGCTCTGTTATCGTCAATGGGCAAGATTTAGGCAAGCTTTCTAAAAAAGAACTGCGTAAGGTAAGAAGAAAAATCGGCATGGTTTTTCAGCAGTTTAATCTTTTGGAATCCAAAACCGTGTATGATAATGTCGCAATTCCCCTTATTTTGGAAGGAACACCGAAAGAGCAGATTCAGAAAAAAGTACAGCAGGTTTTACAATTTGTAGAGTTGGAAGATAAAACCAATACGCATATCGGCAAACTATCCGGCGGACAGAAACAGCGGGTTGGTATTGCCAGAGCCTTGGCAACAGACCCTTCGATTTTATTGTGTGACGAGGCCACCAGTGCATTGGATCCCAAAACAACGGAATCTATTCTAAAATTACTGAAGAAAATTAACCGTGAAATGGGCGTTACGATTCTACTGATTACACATCAAATGCAGGTTATCCAAATGGTTTGTAATAAAGTAGCTGTCATGGAGGACGGCGGTGTGATTGAGCAGGGAACGGTTTTGGAGGTCTTTGGCAAACCGCAGTCAACCGTTACACAAGAATTTGTGAGAACCGTTATTAACGACCAAATTCCGGAAAGCATTAAGGAATTGGCAAGCACCGAAACCCGCCATAACCGCATTGAAAGACTGAAATTCATCGGTTCTGCCGTCAAAAAGCCCATTATCGCTTCTATCTGCAAAGCGGACGGCATTGAGGTCAATATCCTCTGCGCCACTGTACAAGAAATGCAGGACAGTGTCATGTGTGTCTACATTTTGCAGCTAATCGGAGAAGAAGAAAAAATATTGCAGGTTGAAAATCAAATCGATGCGGCAGGAGTAATTCGGGAAAGGGTGAGCCTACTATGAAGACTAAAATATTTGATGTTACCGTTGAAAGACTGTTGTTAAACGGCGGTCAAACCCTTTATATGATTGGCTGGTCTTTGTTCTTCGGCAGTTTAATCGGTATTGTTCTGGCGGTTCTGCTGGTATTGTGCCGCAAGGGCGGATTAGCGCAAAATCGTGTTGTCTACGGAATTATCAGTAACTTTATCAATATCGTACGAAGTATTCCCTTTATCATTCTATTGGTTGCCATTATGCCGCTAACCAGAGCCATCATCGGCACGACCATCGGCAGCAAGGCCACCTTGGTTCCTTTGATTATCTATATCGCACCCTATATGGCAAGATTGGTGGAGAACAGCCTATTGGAGGTTTCCCCCGGTATTTTGGAGGCCGCACAGGCAATGGGAGCCTCAAATTTCCAAATTGTCCGCTATTTTCTCTTGCCGGAAACAGCGGGTTCCATCATCTTAGCACTGACAACAGGTACTGTGGGTCTATTAGGCGCCTCTGCCATGGCAGGATATGCCGGCGGCGGCGGAATAGGCGATTTAGCACTTACCTACGGATATGAAAAATCAAATACGCCTTTGATGATATTTACGGTTATTGTCTTAATTATTTTTGTCCAACTTCTTCAAGCACTCGGCAATTTCTTGTCCCGCCGACTGCGTGAACATCGATAAATTACGAAAAATTTGAAAGAGGTAAATCTATGAAAAAACTTTTGACATCCATTCTGACACTCGCTCTTGTCTTTTCACTTGCCGCCTGCGGCACAGACAACAGCAAAACTTCTTCCGCTGCTCCGGCCAATGATGAAAACAGCAATGTGAGCACAGATGCCTCTGCTGCACCTGCTGACGCGGCCCCGGAAAAGAAACATTTAAAGTTCAGTAAATCACAAGGTCCTTACAGTGAATTACTGGAGGCTGCGATTGTTCCGATTTTGGAAAAACAAGGTTATACGGTTGAGGCCGTTGAATTGTCTGACTTAATCATTGCTGATACTGCCTTAAACAATGGAGAAGTCGATTTTAACGTCGAACAGCATACTGCTTATCTTGAAAATTTTAACGCCAACAATAACGGTGATTTGGTACCCATTAGCCCAATTCCCACGGTTCCCGCCGGTATCTACTCTGAAAACCACAAAAGCCTAGATGAAATTGCCGAAGGTGCTCACATTGCGGTGCCAAACGACGCCTCCAACACGGCCAGAGCTTACCTGCTTTTACAAAAAATTGGTTGGATTAAATTGCGTGACGACGTAGACCCCACCGCGGTAACACAAGATGACATTATTGAAAATCCCCACAATTTGAAATTAACCGAGATGAAATCTCTAACCATTCCCGCCAGTATCCAAGATTTTGATTATGTTGTCATCACCGGCAGTATCGTTTATAACGCTAAAATCGACCCTTCCACTGCATTGGCTACCGAAGATGTATTGGAGCACTTAGTTTTACAGGTTGTTGTAAAAGAAGAAAACAAAGATACACAATGGGCCAAAGATATTGTTGCCGCCTATCATTCTGATGAGTTTAAAACCTATTTGGAAGAAAACAACAACGGACTTTGGTG
>URPG01000163.1 GCA_900549675.1 uncultured Oscillospiraceae bacterium
GAAGAGCAATCATATAATCAGCGAATCGTGCCGCTAGATTTAAATCATGCAGAACCATTACAACAGTACAGTGCTGTTCCCGATTCAGTCGATATAAAAGCTCTAAAATTTCGAGCTGATATGATAAATCCAAGTAAGTCGTCGGCTCATCCAACAGAATTAAATCGGTTTGCTGTGCCAGCGCCATAGCAATCCAAACCCGTTGGCGCTGTCCGCCGGAAAGCGAATCCACAGCGGTTGTTTCATAAGGAGAGAGTTTGGTGACCTCCAATGCCCAATTTATCATGCTTTTGTCTTCATCGGTCAATCTGCCAAAACCGCTTTGGTGGGGATAGCGGCCATAGGCAACCAGTTCTCCCACCGTAAGTCCCGCAGGTGCCTGTGGTGACTGCGGCAAAATGGCCATTTTTTGCGCCACTTCTTTTGTGGACAAACGGCAGATATCTTCACCGTTTAAATAGACTGTGCCACCCTTGGGACGCAGAAGGCGTCCGATTGCTTTGAGTGCGGTGGATTTACCGCATCCGTTTGGACCGATTATAGTAGTAATTTTTCCTTTGGGAATTTCCAAATTTAAATCTTTTAGAACGGCGTGTTCTTCATAAGACACTGCCAGATGTTTGGTAGCAATACTATTCAAAATTTTTTCCTCCTATTTAATCTCATTGTTTGCTTTTTGCCAATAAGTATAAGAAATACGGGGCACCGATAACCGCAATCATAATGCCTGTGGGGAGTTCCGAAGGCTGTAAAAGAATTCTGCCTACGGTATCTGCGATTGAAACCAGCACTGCTCCAACCATGGCGCACACAGGCAACAAAATTTTATGCTTAGGCCCCACTAAACGCCGCCCAAGGTGAGGGGCAATCAGTCCGACAAATCCAATTCCGCCGCTCACGGATACACAGACAGCAGCTAGAATAACAGCGGCACCCAAAAGGACTGCTTTTTCACGCTCCACTTTTGCACCCAAGCTTCTTGCAATTTCATCACCCATGCTGAGTAAATCCAATGCTTTGGATTTATAGAAAGCAAAGGGAATCAGCAAAACAATCCAAGGCAATAAAGAAAGCACAAAGCTCCAGTTGCTGCCCCAGATACTGCCGGCTTGCCAGCTTGCCACAAAATCATACTGCGTATCGTCCAAACGAATAACCAGTACAGTAGTTAAAGCAGAGATACCTGCCTGCACCGCAATGCCGGTCAGGATTAATCGCATGGGAGCCATGCCCTGTCCTTTTTTATAGGCCAAAAAATAAATGAGAACAGCGGTAAGTCCAGCTCCAATTAAGGCTAAAAAAGGAAGTGAAAATATGGTGGCGGCCGAACGGGAACCTAAGAACAAAACGGATAAAATAACCGCTAAACCGGCGCCCGCATGAATCCCTAATAAACCCGGGTCCGCCAGTGCATTGCCGGTAACACCTTGAATCATACAGCCGGAAAGCGCCAACCCTGCTCCGACCAGGACGGCAATGATAATTCTGGGTAAGCGGAAATCAAATAAAATAAGGTTTTCTTTTTCGCTGCCTCCTCCGAAAAGAGTTCGGAGCGTGTCCAGCGGCGAAAGCTGTGAATAGCCGGTATTCATGCTTACCAACAGGGATAAAAGCAGGAGGATGGCGCAGGTGATTAAGATTAAACTGTTTCGGAAGGCTTTTTGCCGTTTGTCTTTTTCGATTTTTTGCTTAAAGTCCATCATAGTGACCTCCTTTGTTTGCGGGCAAGAATTAGAAAAAAGGGAACGCCCACCAAAGCAATGAGTGCACCGATAGGGGTTTCAAAAGGAGGGTTCAAGGTTCGGGAGGCTAAATCTGCCGACACAACTAATAAAGCACCCAATACCGCAGAGGTGGGAATAATTTGCCGGTAATCAACACCGACTAAAAATCGTGCCAAATGTGGAATGATTAATCCCACAAAACCGACGGCACCTACCACCGATACAGCGGCGCCCGCCAGAATCAATACGACAACAGAGCTTAAAATTTGAATTAAAGCAGTGTTTCCTCCCAAGCCTTTGGCAACATCTTCTCCCAAACTTAGAAGAGAAATCGACGGAGAAAGCAAAATGGCGGCCAATAAAGCGAGTAGAATCCATGGCGTCATCATGCGAAGCTGTTCCCAATTGGAACCGGCGACGCCTCCTACTGTCCAGAACATGATGTTCTGTGCTACCCCAAAGTAAAGAGCAATTCCCTGACTCAGGGCCGTTAACAGAGCGCCGACGGCGGCGCCTGCCAGGATGAGCCGCATGGGGTTTGCCTCTCGACGGCGAAAGGATGCAATTCCGCTCACTAGGGCGGCCCCGAAACCGGCCCCCAAAAAAGAAATTAAAATAACTTGATGATATCCCATAGCAGGGAAAAATGCAAAGCAAATCGACAAAGCAAATGCTGCTCCTGCATTAAGCCCCAAGAGCCCCGAATCAGCCATGGGATTGCGGGTAGTGCCTTGCATGATGGAGCCTGCGGTTGCCAACGCCGCTCCCACCAGAGCACTGGCAATGACACGTGGCAGGCGCACATCGATGATAATAAGATGTCTTGTGTTTTCGGCGTCAAAATGAAAAATAGAATCCCATACGGTTTGCAGCGGGATGGGTGCAGATCCCTTGGTGACTGAAAATCCCATAAGTAAAATCAAGCTGGCAGAACCGATTGTTATGATGAGCCACGCCAATGCGGCATGACCTTTTTGAACTTGTTTTTCGTTTGTCATATAAGCTTCTCCCAAAATGAAATCCATATCAAAAAGGAAAATAGACGCAAATAAATTTTTGCGTCTATCCTCGCTTTGTTTGGTTTTTATTGTTTTATTGCCGGGTATAAATTTCCGTAATTTTATCAGCACCTAAACGGATAGAAAGCGGGCCAAAGCTATTCATGTTTTCATCAAAATAATATACTCTGCCATTTTTAACGGCTTCTAACGATTGCCAGACTGAGTTGTCTTTCATACTGTCCACAAAAGCTTTTGCTACGTCATAATTATGCTGAAATACAATATAATAAGGATTCATTTCCGATACGGTTTCCACTGAAATGCTTTCCAGTTTCCCGGTTCCGGTATTTCCAGTAAAGCCTTCGGGCTTGGTTAAAGCGAACAGCTCATAATATTTTGCAGTGCTTTGTGCCATAAAATTTTTGCCGTCTGTGCGAAACAAAGCAAAGGAGCGGTCAGCATAAGGCGCCAAAACGGTTTTAGTTTCAGTTATCTTTTGTTCAACTTCTGCAATAATGGAGGCCGCCTTATCTTCCATACCCAAAATTTCGGCACAAAGTTTCAGCTGATTTTGCCATGTATCAGCATAATTAATCTGAATAACGGGTGCAATTTCTGCCAACTGCTCATATTGTTCCAATCCGGACGGATTATGGAAGGTGACAATGACATCCGGTTTGGATTCTAAAACTGCCTCTAAACTGAGGTCTTTAGAGTTACCGAGCATGGTCATATCCACATCTTTAAGGTAAGGCCATAAAAGTTCAGAGGCTTCCAGAGATTCGGTATCGCCCTGTGCGTTGCCAAGCGCCGCCGCGGTAGGAGGCACCCCTAAAGCCAAAAAGTGTTCTAAGTAAACAATGTGCAGTAAAGTAATTCTCTCAGGTTTTTTTTCCAAAACGATTTCAGCGCCGGTGGCGTCGACAATGGTTCTGGGCCATGTTCCCTCTTTGGTTACGTCAGAAGCCGGGTTTGGCGTTTCTGATGCAGAAAGATTAGAATCTGAGGATAAAGGCTTGCTTTCCATAGAGGATTTTTCAGAAGATTCTTCTGTTGTTTTAGAAGTATTTGGCGTACAGCCGGATAAAATGCTTGTCAGCATTGTAAGCAGCATGAATATTCCCAACCATTTTTTCATAATGTCAGACCTCCCATAACGGTTTGATTAGTTTCTTCTAACTGTATATCGGGAGTTAGTATATCATAACTTCAGAATCATGAAAATGGAATAAACCAGAAAATATATGGATTATTCCTTGCGGTCTCTTACGGCACTGGGAGAAAGTCCGAAACGTTTATGAAATTGCCGGCTGAAATACAAGGCATCAGAATATCCGACACTGGCGGCCGCTTCTTTAATTGGAATTTTATGAGCCGTCAATAGTTTATGGGCGGCATTAAGCCGATAATTCATAAGATATTGCCCGGCACCGCTTCCGGCATATTTTTGGAAAAGATAATATAACTGATTTTCGCTCATACCATGCTGCTGCGAAAGCTCGGCAATAGAAAATTCCTCTTTATAGTGTTCATGGATGTAAGAACAGATTCTTTCAAATAAAATTTTGGGAGAATAACGTGTTTGTTTATCGGCACAGACAAAAACTTCATCTAAAATACAGCGAAATAGAGTATCCTGTTGAAAAACAGGCAGTATGCCCGATTGCCGAGAAACATGGTCCAGCCGATAGAGGAGATCGGTCAGACGCAGGCTGTTGCCAACGGTTAAATCAGTATGGAAATCTGAAAGGCGAAAATCCTTGCTTTCGGGGCTGTGAACATCATACAACACACAAATATATTCCCATTCAGAGTTTCCCAGTACCTGCTTGTCCAGACGCATATCAGCGCCGCCCAAGATAATATTGCCGGGTTTTGCATGGTAGGGGGTGGCATTAAAATGATATTGGGCTTGTCCGCGTAAAGGAAAGATGATACCGGGAAAGGGAGAGGTATTTTCCCAACCGGTAGTCCCAGGTTTTATGGTGAACCGATATACCCCCTGCACCTTAAATAATATTTGTGTAAAATGCGTAATCAATTGTTCTAATTCTATTTGCATTCCATTCTCCTTTCTTGATATTAACGTTCTGATGAATAGCATTACTATGTCTATGATGACAGCAGGTGCAAGCAGATTTCTCCGCAGCTACTATGGACGAGGGAAAGAATACCTTCCTGTTTTCTAATTTGCACAAATATTAATACAAGTTATTCCAGATTAACACAAATTCAGTAAACTGAATTTAATATCTTATTTTTTATTAGCAAGCGATAAAAAAGTATAGAGAAACAGAAAATGTATGCTTTGGTTAGCTAAAACTAATTTGAGGTATTGTATCATATCAGACTGGCAAATGCAAATTGTGGCTGAATTTTAAAAGTAAACATCTCTTTTATAAAATTTGAAT
>URPG01000164.1 GCA_900549675.1 uncultured Oscillospiraceae bacterium
CCGACCTTTGGACAAAAGAAACTGTACCTATTCAAGAGCCGGAACAAACCAAGTACGTTTGGTACACGGAATCTGACGACAAGGCCACCACTATTTACGCAAATTTTCATGATGCCGACCCGAATGAGGAGCTTGTAGAAATCAATGTTCGCCGTTCATGTTTTTTCCCGAAAGAAATCGGAATTGATTATATTACGGTAAGAGGCTTTGAAATGGCTCATGCAGCCTCCCCTTGGGCACCTCCCACGGCAGATCAACCTGCTCTTTTGGGTACCCATTGGAGTAAGGGCTGGGTTATTGAAAACAACATCATACACGACGCTAAATGCAGTGCGATTAGTGTTGGCAAGGAAATCTCTACCGGCCACCATTACCGCTCTGCGCGCAAGGATAAACCCGGTTATCAATATCAATTGGAATCCGTTTTTTCTGCTGAACGAAATGGTTGGTGCAAAGAAAAAATCGGTTCTCATGTTATTCGTTATAATACCATTTATGATTGCGGACAAAATGGCATTGTCGGACATTTAGGCGGCGTGTTCAGTGAAATCCATCATAATCATATTTACAATATTGCAATAAAACGTGAATTTTATGGGCATGAAATCGCCGGCATCAAAATGCACGCTGCGATTGATGTACAAATTCATCATAACCGCATTCATAACTGCACCTTGGGAATTTGGTCGGATTGGCAGACACAAGGCACCCGTTTCAGCAAAAATTTGTTATACAATAATACACGTGATTTATTTGTAGAGGTTAGTCATGGTCCGTATCTTGTCGACCACAATATCTTTGCTTCCAAATACGCCTTGGATAACGCCGCACAAGGCGGAGCATACATTAATAATTTAATCGCAGGGAAAATGCGCCAATGGAAAGAATTGTCACGTTCCACGCAATATCATCTGCCTCACAGCACTAAGATTGCCGGTTTTGCCTGCGTTTACGGCGGTGATGATCGTTTTAGAAACAATATTTTCATCGGTCATGGAAGCACCACTGAAGAAGTTGGTACTTCTCATTACGATGACTACACCACCTCACTGGAAGAATACATCAATACCGTCCATCAAAAAGAAGGCGACCACGAGGTTTTTATCCTCGTCAACCAACCTGTTTACATAGACCATAATGTTTATTTAAATGGTGCCGCACCGTTTAAAAAAGAAGAAAAAAATTGGGTAAACGCTCAATTTAATCCCGATTTCAGTATTGTGGAAGAAAACGGAAAGATATATCTGGCTTGTACACTTCCCGATAATTTCGACTCCTATCAGGGAGAAGTTCAATCCACAAAAACGCTGCCAAGAGTTCGCATTGTGGACGCCGAATACGAGCACCCCGATGGAAACGAAATTGTTCTGGACACGGATTTGCTTGACCAGCAAAAAGATAAATTTAGTGTCGTCGGTCCTATATGCAATTTAAAAGCCGGCAAAAATTATATTGAATTACGCTAAATATAGGGCATCGTATTTCGTGCTGCGAATAAGACGATATAAATCGCCATTTTCAACTATGAAAGTGACTCAAATTGAAAAACCTCGTTTGGCTGCTGCCGGTACGAGGTTTTTTTCAATCCTGAGAGAATAAACTTCATCCTCTCTTTTTTATAAAACATGATTTAGACTTCATCTTTTTTCTTAAATCCTTCTGTATACGTCACAGGCATCGCAAACATAATTCCGGTGTCATGATTTTCCAATCCGCCTGTAATTTCATTCATAATTCTGGAAACAACAGGGATTTTTTCATCTTCCAACACAACCATAATAGTTCTATTTTCTGAATGGGAAGGTTCAAACAAAGCACATAGAGATGTCATGAAAGGCGTATCAGAGTCATTTTCACATAAAACTTGTGCCATACCACGGCTTTCAAGTACCGTAGCACCCGAAATATGTTCTTCTCCAAAAGCTTCCAAAATTTCCTCTAAACATTCGATTTTATTTAATATAATAAATAAAACTTGCAACTTTTTTCACCTCCTATTAATTTAGTTTCTCTATTATAACATCCAAATTGCCACTTAGCAAATATTCTTTTGTATATCTTCAATTTTATTTTTGCTATAAAAAATAACGATGAAGAAAAATCTTCATCGTTATTAAAATCATCTTATCTCTTATGCAAATGGATTTTCACCTGGATAAGGCAGACTTTTCGGTTGATTATAAGCAATGTCTGTCACACCCAAATATTTAAACACTTCAAACAAAATCTTTCCATAATGGCCAAAAGCCACTGCACCATGGTGCGGATAACATTTTTGAATGAGTACATGGCGATAGAAACGATCCATTTCAGGAATTGCAAAAATACCAATAGAGCCAAAGCTTTCTGTCGGCACATCGAGCACTTCTCCCTGTGCCACATAGGCTTTAATCTGTGTATCAGCAGTGCTTTGCAGACGGAAAAATGTAATCTCCCCTGCTTTGATATCGCCTTCCATGGTACCACGGGTAATGTCAGGTTCCGGCAGGTCAGGCTCGAGGTCGCGTTTCATAATCAACTGATAGCCCATATGAGGATTTCTCAACAAGCTTGAGCAGGTATTCCCGCAGTGGAATCCCATAAAGGTTTCAGGCAAAGCGACATTGTATTTACCTTTAATACTTTTTTCGTAAATAGAAGACGGAACGGTATTGTTAATATCCAATAAAGTAACGGGCTTACCGGAAACACAAATTCCAATATATTCACTTAAAGCACCATAAACGTCAACTTCACAGCTAATCGGAACACCGCGTCCAGTAAAGCGGCTGTTGACATAACAGGGAACAAACCCAAATTCCGTCTGGAAAGCCGGCCAGCATTTATTGGCAAAAGCAACATATTTGCTGACACCCTTATGCTCTTCCATCCAATCCTTAAGGGTTAATTCATACTGAGCCAGACGAGGCAAAACGCCTTCATATTTATTCTCTGCACCTAATTCTGCACGCATTTCTTCCATTAAGGCCGGAATGCGAGGGTCATCCTTATGCTTGTTATAGGCAACCAATAAATCTAGTTCACTATTTTCTTCTACGGCCACACCCAAATCATACAATGCTTTAATCGGAGCATTGCAGGCTAAAAAATCATTGGGACGAGGGCCAAAGGTGATAATCTTTAATCCTTTTAATCCCACAATAGCCGTAGCCAGCGGTACAAATTCTTTAATTTTCTCAGCTACTTCGGCAGCTATTCCCACGGGATACTCAGGAATATAAGCTGTTTTGCCGCGCAAATTCAAGTTGTAGCTGCAATTGAGCATACCGCAATAAGCGTCACCACGTCCGTCATGCAAATCGCCGTCACCTTCTGCAGCCGCCACATACATGATAGGACCGTCAAACATATCAGCCAGCATTGTTTCGGGCGTTTCAGGTCCGAAATTCCCCAAGAAAACAACCAAAGCATTCACATCATTGGCTTTAATGTCTTCAATTGCTTTTTCAGCCTCTGTTTCTGTCTGTACAGCGATTGGGCACTCATAAAGACCTTCGCCAAATTCTTTTGCGATAGCACTGCGTCTGCGTTCTGCCAAGCTGACAGGAAAACAGCTGCGGGATACGGCAATCATACCCAGTTTAATTTCAGGAATATTTGTCATCATTTTCTTGCCTCCAAAGTTAAATGGATTGACGGTCCGATTGACCGTACAATCAAATTGAGCCTAAATCCTACATTTCAAGTTTATCCCGGTTGCCTGTCGTTACAAAACAAACAACCCTCATTCACCTAAACGACTTAGTAAACATCTCCCCCTCACGCTATTGACAGATTTTCATCTAGCTTCTGTTCCTAAAAGTAATTTTGTTTCTTCATTAAACTAACTAAAGAACATCTTTTATTTTGTACCTTCAAAAAGTGTTTCTTTCATTGAAAAGTATATCACTTTATTCTATCTTCTTCAACTCTTTTCTGCAATTTTACTCTTTATATTATTTTCTTATCACGCGCTTAGTCATATGTAAAACAAAAAAGATTGTATAACAACTACAATCTTTTTTGTTTATTTTAGATATCTGTTTCGTCTATCCTTAAAAATATTATAAATCGTCTATCAAAGCACCGCTTTTTGCGTAAGCTGTACTGCGGGCCTCAAAAAAGTCTGTTTTAATCGTATTGGCATTGCTGTATTGACTCACCCAGCGCATGGATTCAGGCTCTTCTTCATGGCCTTCATAAATCTTTTCAAAGCCAAGACCCATACAGCGCAAATTGCCCAAATACTGCACATAGTCAGCAATCATCTGCTGGGTCAATCCGGGCATATCATCGCCGATGGCATAGTGGCCCCAAGCGATTTCCTGTTCACAGCCCTCTTTTATCATATCTCTGTAAACTTCCACTTTTTCCGGCGTGAATAATTCCGGATTTTCTTTTTTAAGTTCTTGAATAATATTGCGAAACAACCAAAGATGTGTATTCTCATCACGATTGATATAGCGGATAATTTGTACAGAACCCGGCATTTTATTGTTGCGCCCTAAATTATAGAAAAACATAAATCCGCTGTAAAAATAAATGCCTTCTAAAATATAATTGGCTATAATGGCACGCATGAGATGATGAGGGCTTTTCTCTCTATGAAACGCATTATATTGTTCGCCGATAAAATTATTGCGCTTTAACAGATGTTCATCATCTTTCCATTGATACAATACCGCATCACGGGTTTGAGGGTCACAAATGGTATCCAGCATATAGCTGTAACTCTGGCTGTGAATGGCCTCTTGATATGTTTGAATGGCTAAACAAAGGTTGACTTCATTTGCTGTAATATATTCACCGACATGGGGCAAGTTCGCCGTTTGAATACTGTCCAAAAAAATCAAAAAGGATAGAATTTTGTCATAGGCTCTGCGTTCCGGTGGCAAAAGATTGGGATATTCTTTTATATCAGTCGATAAATTAACTTCTTCGGGAATCCAAAAATTGTTCATCGCCTGCCGGTACCAATCACTTACCCATGTATATTTCATATTGTTAAAATCATTGAGATTGGTCGTGTTCCCGTTAATCATTCTGCGGTGCTCCACATGAATATCTCCGTCGGGATTAAAGAGTGCTTTACGATTTAATGAATCCATTGCTGTCCTCCATATTATATTTTCTAT
>URPG01000165.1 GCA_900549675.1 uncultured Oscillospiraceae bacterium
GAATGAATAAATGAAAGAAAAGAAGAGGTATAAGCCTTTAAATTAAAAATGTGATTGACTTGCAAGGTAGTTTGTGTTAGAATAAACAAGGTTTCAAGGCGCTTGATAAAACAGAGTATATGGATATTCATGCATTTTGTTTATTAGGCGGTTCGGAAAGTAAAAACTCATATCGAAAAATCATATTGATTCAACAGAAAAGAGTTCAACAAAGTATTCTGGAGGTATAATTATGTCAACTTATATGCCAAAAGCCGGTGAAATTGACCGCAAATGGTATGTGATCGACGCAGCAGGCAAACCGTTGGGTCGTGTGGCAGCACAAGCTGCTGTTTTGCTTCGCGGCAAACACAAAACCACTTTTGCACCGCATGCAGATTGTGGAGATCATGTTGTAATTATCAATTGCAAAGATGCTGTTTTAACAGGCGGCAAAGCAGAAAAAAAATACTATTATCGTCATACCGGTTATATCGGTCACCTCAAAGAGGTTCGTTATGATACCCTGATGAAGACAAAACCGGAATTTGCCATGCAGTTGGCTGTAAAAGGAATGGTCCCTGCCAACACAGTAGGACGCAATGCCTTGGGCAGATTGAAAGTATATGCAGGCGGCGAACACAAACACGCTGCACAGAAACCCGCTGAGTGGAATTTTTAAGGGAGGATTAACGGATGTCTATCTATGAAAAAGCACCGTATTTCTACGGTACAGGCAGAAGAAAGAATGCTGTTGCCCGTGTCAGAATCTATCAGGGCACAGGTAAAGTGACAATCAATGATCGTGATATTGATGATTATTTTGGTTTAGATACACTTAAATTTATTGTTCGTCAACCGTTGGCTCTTACAGAAACAGACGGTAAATTTGACATTGTTTGCCGTGTAAACGGCGGCGGGGTTACCGGTCAAGCCGGTGCGATTCGTCATGGTGTTGCCAGAGCACTTCTGCAATATGACAGTGACGCTCTCAGAGCAAAATTGAAAAAGGCCGGTTTCCTCACTCGTGACCCGAGAATGAAGGAAAGAAAGAAATATGGTCTTAAAGCTGCTCGTCGTGCTCCTCAGTTCTCGAAACGATAATCAAATATTATCGAGAAACCCAAGATTTTTTCTTGGGTTTTTTATTTTTTGAATTGCATTCCGTTAGAGAGGAAAAAATAAACAGATAAAAAAATATCGATAAATGGCTAAAAAAGCTTGCTTTTACATTAAAAATCAGATACAATACGTTTGATAAATACCAAACAATAAAGCGGAGGATTTGTGAATGAGATTAAAGGATAAGGTAGCTATTGTTACAGGCTCAACATCAGGAATGGGCAGGGCAACCGCCATACTTTTTGCAAGAGAAGGCGCAAAGGTAGTGGTGACTGGCCGTAATGAAGAAAGAGCAAAAGAAGTGGTAAATCAGATTAAGGCTGAAGGAAATGAAGCCGTTTATATTACCGCGGATATGACAAAGGTAGAAGATGTTAAAAAGATTTTTGACAAAACAATGGAAGTGTATGGCACGGTTGATATTCTGTTTAATAATGCGGGTATGTTAAGTACTGCTCCGCTGAAAGATTTAACCTTGGAAGAATGGAATAGAGTAATGCAGGTGAACGTCACAGCTCCTCTATATCTGACCCAGTTAGCCGCCCCTATTATGAAAGAAAAAGGAAAGGGCATCGTCATTAATACTGGTTCCGTTGCCGGTGCTCATGCACATCATGGTACCCCGGCTTATGTGACATCTAAACATGCTGTTTCGGGTCTAACAAAATCTCTTGCATGGGAGCTAGGTCCGGAAATCCGTGTAAACGCCATTTTACCGGGTGCAATCATGACAGCTATGGTGGACAGCGTGGGTGGTGAAGCTGCCGTTAAACACTTGGTAGAAGGTTCTCCGCTGAAAAAAGCAGGACAATCAGAAGAAATCGCAACAGCAGCTTTATTTTTGGCCACAGATGATTCTTCGTTTGTGACAGGACAATTAATCCGTGTTGATGGCGGCATCGATATCTGACGTAAATTTACAATTATTATACACTAAAAAACAAGCTTGACGCCGCAAACGGCATCAAGCTTGTTTTTAGTGTATATCCCATATTTATTATTTAATGTTTGGTAAAATAGCCAGCAAAATAAAGTTAAGGATGAATAGGCCTGTAGTAATCCAAATAATAGGATGAACTTCTTTTGCTTTTTTCTTCATGATTTTCACTAAGCAATAGAAAATGAATCCAGCCGCCATACCATAAGAAATACTGTAGGCGAAGCCCATAAAGATAGTGGCAAAGAAAGCAGGAACGGCCTCTTCAAATTCGGTCCATTTGATGTCAGCAAAAGAAGCCAGCATCATAACACCAACGACCACAAGTGCCGGAGCAGTGGCCTGTGACGGAACAATACCAATGACAGGCGCAAGGATGATACTCAGCAAGAACATAACAGCCGTAACTACAGAGGTTAAACCTGTACGTCCGCCTGCGCCGATACCGGCAGCACTTTCAACGTAAGTGGTGGTGTTAGAAGTACCGAATACAGCGCCAACAGAAGTGGCAACAGAGTCAGCAAAAAGAGCTTTATCCATTTTTGATTTGAATCCGGTGGAATTTTCCAAGGCTCTCTTATCTTCTTCGCTGAAAATGCCTGAGCGTAAACCTGTACCGATGAAAGTGCCGATAGTATCAAAGGTATCCGATAAGCTAAAAGCTAAAATTGTCATCAACACAAGCGGAATTTTAGCTGGTTCGTCAAATAAGGAAAATAAACCTTCAGGACCAAAGGCAGCGCCAAAAGTGGTACCGAGCTCAGAGAAGGATTGAGAAATACCGGAGGATACGCCGATATTGCCTAAATTCACTAAACCAAAGGGAATACCAATCACAGTGCCGGCAATAATACTGACAAAAATGGCACCGGGAACTTTCAATACAACCAGGATAACCATTAATACAATGCAGAGAACAGCGTAAACCTGAGCAGGCTGGCTGAAATCCACTAAAGCGGGAACAATGCTGCTGTTAGCAGTAACAACATCATTGTTTAACGTGTAAGTACCGGGATCAGCAGTAAATTGAAACAGACCCGCGTTTTTAAGACCTATGTAAGCAATAAAAACACCAATGCCGCCGCCGATGGCATGCTGCAAGCTTTGCGGAATAGCCGTAATTAAAAGTTTTCTTACTTTAGTCACTGTAATCAAAACGTTAATGACACCGCATAGGAAAACCATTGCTAAAGCCTGCTGCCAGGTAAAGCCAAGGGTAAAACAAACAGTGAAAGTAAAAAAGGCATTAAGACCCATACCGGGTGCTTGTGCATAGGGTACGTTAGCAAACAAACCCATAACCAATGTTCCTGCAACAGATGCAAAAATAGTGGCAAGGAAAACGGCACCGTGAGGAATGCCAGTTTTAGAGAGCATGTCCGGGTTAACAAACAAAATGTAAGCCATGGCAAAGAAAGTTGTTAAGCCAGCCAAAATCTCGGTAGACACTTTTGTGTTATTTGCTTTTAGTTTGAAGAACTTTTCCAAAATATCACCTCTCAATAAATTACCCCCATAAGGCGGGTTATGCATAAATCATGCAAGTTTAGTATATCGGTTTATGACAGAAATTGCAATGGGATATTCATAAAATGTTCATTTGTTTTTTACGGTGGTTCCTGTCTATTTTGATGAAGTCAAAAAGAGTCAGGAATAAAGCCCAGAATAAAAAAATAAAAACAAAACACCTGCTTTTAAAGACAAGAAAAAAGCAAGTGTTTTGCATATTGCGGTATAGGTACAACCAAAAATCAACTACGTTTTGGCTTTGAAATCTCTCAACAGAGCTTCATAGGCAGCTTCCACATCTTCTTCAAAAGCCAATTGGGGATTTTCGACGCCCATAAGCTTTAAGATTTTTTTGGTAAAGGGAGGATTCAACACAAAAATAGGTCCCAAAACGTAAGTACCAAAAAAATGGTTGATTTGGATGCCCTCAAATTTGAGTTTCTTATTGAGTCCAATTCCTTTCTCAACTTGAATAAAAGGATAAGCGTCAGTATCTGTATAAGCCATGGTGAATTGGGATTTAAAGCCTACAAGAGAAATATCTTGATAGGTACCCATTAAGGTGCTGTTATGACGACGCATCATATTGCGTTTTGCCCAAATCGGCAGTAAATCTAAACCGCGAATTTTTGAGCCGTCTTCATTTTCGATATATTTTCCCAACACCTCCATGGCATTTCCAGTAAAGAAAAAGAGCGTGTTATTTTGAATCAGCGAAAATAAACGTTCACGATAGGGTAAAAGCTTTTCAATGACTTTTTCCTGTGTTTTTTCACTCATGGGCCCCATGTATATCAAAGAGGGCTGTTCGGTTACAAAGAGAGGTTCTTCAGTGTAGGAGGTATAAACCACCTCTGCCTCGGGAACACACATCGAGAGATAATCAATTCCTTTTAAGTCCCCAAAGAGATTGCACATTTCAGAGAATAAAACTTCTATTTTCATAAGCGAACCTCCTCTTGGACCGATAAAATCATTTCTTCGGCTTTTTGTTTTACCATGTTGGCGGCACCGACGTTGAATAGATCGTATATGACAAACAGCGTGTCCATGTTATGCACATCTAAATCAGCAATGGCCTCCTCCGGTGTTTCGTAATGTGTGATTTTTTCTTTGGGAACACCCGCCAGCAGCAAGCGAACAAGCGTATCACGGTGTCTGGTACCGGCTACCATAATCTGCGTAATACTTTCATCGTTTAGAAATTCAAAGTCTGTATCATAAAACCAAGCAATGTTTTCCACGGAATGAGTGGAATCATGCGGGTCATCCGGAAAGAAAAAGACGGCCTTTTTTCCCGGGTAATCTTTTGCGTTTTCAAAAGCTCTGGAGCAGGCGACAGGATTTTGCCCCTTCGCCAGATGTAAAATAATTTCCTTGCCGCCCACTTTTTTTTCTGCGTATCGTGACTTGCTGATGTTCATTTTTTTCATCGATGAAGCAATTTGTTCCGGAGATAAACCGATATGCAGCAATAGAATGATAGCCGATAAAGAGTTATAAATGTTAATTAAGTTAGCATTGATAATGGGAAATTGGTGGGCTTTTCCTTCATATTCTACG
>URPG01000166.1 GCA_900549675.1 uncultured Oscillospiraceae bacterium
TAATTTGCAATTTTTTAGAGTATCTTCTTTAAGCCTATAATAATAATCCCTGTTTTTCAATTGAGAAAAACAGGGACAGAAGTAGTGAGGAACTATTTTCATTTATGATGATGTTTAATCAATCCAACCGCTTTGGAGATTTCCATGATGACAAAAGGTACTAAGATAAGACCTAAGCCAATGAAATACAACTGAATGGGGAGAGCTACAATTTCAAAGGCAATGGAAAGCGGGGTAAATAGTACAACCGCCACTAAAACCACGGACAGAAGAGCCGCCCAATTTAATTTATGATTGGTAAAAAAACCAATTTTGAATAAAGAATGTTCAGAACGCATATTATAGGCCTGTACAATTTGTGAGAGTGCCAAAACCATGAAGGCCAAGGTTTGGCCGCCGGCGAGCTGACCCGTTACGTTTTCTCCTACTTTAAAGGCAATCAGGGAAAGAGTACCGAACATGGCGCCCTGTAAAACGGTGCGAATGCCAAATCCATGAGCAAAAATTCCTTCATGCTTGGGCTTTGGCTTTTGTTCCATAACGTCAGATTCAACCGCTTCCATGCCTAAGGCAATAGCAGGCATACTGTCGGTGACAAGGTTAATCCACAATAACTGCATGGAAAGCAGGGGGGATTTATGCCACAAGAGCATGGCAACGAATACGGTGATGATTTCGCCAATGTTGGTGCCCAATAAAAACCCAACCACTTTTTTAATATTGGCATAGATACCGCGGCCTTCGCGAACAGCGTGAACGATAGTGGCAAAGTTATCATCGGTTAAAGTCATGTCGGCGGCACCTTTGGCGACGTCTGTTCCGGTGATACCCATAGCACAGCCAATATCAGCGGCTTTTAAGGCAGGGGCGTCGTTGACACCGTCACCGGTCATGGCTACCACTTGGTCTTTTCTCTGCCATGCTTTGACAATACGAATCTTATTTTCGGGAGAAACACGGGCATAAACGGAAATATTGGCAATCGATTTGTCCAACTGAGAATCCGTCATTAAATCAAGCTGAGCACCTGTAATTGCTTCATCACCGTCTTGCAGGATACCCAATTCTTTGGCAATGGCAGAGGCGGTTACGACGTGGTCACCGGTAATCATGACCGGCTTAATGCCGGCTTTGCGGCAAATCTTAACGGCCTCGGCGGCTTCTGGACGAGGCGGGTCAATCATGCCGACAAGTCCCATAAAGATTAGGTTGGATTCAAGTTCTTCGGGAATCAGCTGACTGGGCACTGCGTCGATAATTTTATAGCCTACGGCCAAGACACGCAGGGCATCAGAACTCATTTGGTCGTTGACTTGTCTTGCTTTTTCAATGTTACCGCTGACACAGCGGGAAGACATCACGTCGAAAGCACCTTTGACAAGGACGACGATTTTTCCGTCGATTTTGTGGATGGTAGACATCAATTTACGGTCGGAATCAAAGGGGATTTCAGCCAAGCGTGGATAGGCTTTAGTCAGATTCTCTTTAGGCATTCCGTTTTTATGAGCGGCTAACACAATGGCGGTTTCTGTAGGGTCGCCTAAATGTTTTTCTTCTCCGTTTTCAAACGAAACCGAACCGTTACTGCAAAGTGTGCCGTATTTTAAAAGCTCTTTGACAGCGTCAGAGTTTTGGCTGTTAATTTCTTCTGCAATTTCAGTATTATCTAAATAAGCTTTTACCAGTGTCATACGGTTTTGCGTGAGAGTTCCCGTTTTATCGGAACAAATAACAGAGGCACTGCCAAGGGTTTCAACCGCAGGCAAACGGCGGATAATTGCATTTCGTTTCACCAAACGCTGTACGCCGATGGAAAGCACAATGGTGACAATAGCAGGCAGCCCTTCCGGAATGGCAGAAACGGCCAGAGAAACCGAGGTCATAAAGATTTCCATAACAGGAATTTGATTGAGGATTCCAATAATGAAAATAATTCCGCAGGCGACCAAGGCCATAATCCCAAGATATTTACCCAATTGGGACAACTTTTCCTGTAAGGGTGTTTGTCCTTCTTCTTCATTGTCTAACAAATTGGCGATTTTGCCCATTTCGGTATCCATGCCTGTCGTAGTAACAATGGCGGTACTGGTACCGTAGGTAATACTGCAGCCCGAGAAGACCATATTGGAGCGGTCACCCAGCGGTGCATTTTCTTCCACTACCGTATCAGCATCTTTTTCAGAAGCAACGGATTCACCGGTTAAGGCAGATTCTTCACTTTTTAAACTGGAGGACTGTAAAAGTCTGGCATCGGCAGGGACGAAATCGCCTGATTCCAAACGAATAATATCACCGGGAACCAAGTCAACAGCGTCGATGATACTTTCGTTGCCATCACGAATCACTCTGGCGTGCGGAGCAGAAAGCGTTTTTAAGGCATCGAGGGCTTTTTCCGCTTTGTTTTCTTGAAAAACACCGATAGCGGCATTCAAAACAACAATGAGAAGAATTAAAAGCGGTTCAAAAAAAGCTTTTGCCTCTCCCTCATAAAATGCCGTAACGAAAGAAATAGCGGCGGCGGCAATCAAGATGAGAATCATAACATCTTTAAATTGGTCTAAAAAGCGCTGAAAGGTTGTTTTCTTTTTCTTTTGGCGCAATTTATTTTCGCCGAATTGTTCTCTTTTTTGCAGAACCTGTTCTTGGGTTAGTCCTCTGGATAAATCAGAAGAGAAATGTTTTAAAACCGATTCTTTTGTTTCATTATGGGATATCAAAATAAATTCCTCCTTGTATGGAATACCTTGCTATGATTATAATATAGATAGCAAATTTTTGCATGGGACAAAACCGCCGGATGTCAAAAATTTTCCCTAGAAAAGCAATTTGTTACATTTTTAGACAATTTCATGAAATTGTCCCATAAAAAGCAAAGCAAAAATCTTGATTTATTGAAAAGAATATAGTATGATAAAAGGATATAAGGGAGTAGTCTGCACTTTGTGCGATGATGTCAACACACTGGAGTTATCCTGGCCTCATCTTAATAGACGAGACTTATCTGCGGCAACAGATAGGTCTTTTTTCATATCTTCTGTTTGCTGCTCATAAAAAACAGTGGTGCAAAGGAGAAGAATATGAAAATTTGGGAGCTGTTTATCATTGCGGCAGGACTTTCAATGGATGCATTTGCCATTGCGGTCTGTAAAGGATTATCGGTAGAAAAACTGCAAAAAAAACATTTGTGGCTGGTGGGCTTATATTTTGGAGGTTTTCAGGCGCTAATGCCTCTTTTGGGATATGCCATAGGTGTAAACTTTCAAAATACTATTACCAGTATAGACCATTGGATTGCCTTTGTTTTGCTAGGCATAATTGGCATCAATATGCTGAGAGAAGCAGGAAAAGAAGAAAAGCTGGGAGAATCTTTTTCACCTAAGGTGATGATACCATTAGCGCTTGCCAGCAGTATTGATGCGCTGGCCATTGGCGTAACCTTTGCCTTTTTGCAGGTGCAGATTATACCGGCCGCTTCTTTTATTGGCGGGTTGACATTTTTGGTTGGAGCGCTCGGTTTGACTCTGGGTTTTCATTTTGGTTCTCGTTATAAGGCGATAGCCGAGCGTGTGGGTGGTATCATTCTAATTTTGATGGGTGTGAAAATACTTTTTGAGCATTTGAATATTGTGAATTTAGGATAATACACAGGCAAGGAGAGAGGATATGGCAGATTCCAATATCACCAAACGGGCTTTGGCGGGTTCACTGAAAGAGGTCATGGAGGAAATGCCTTTTTCTAAAATCAGTATCACGGATATCTGCGATAAATGCGATATGAATCGCAAAAGTTTTTACTATCATTTTCGGGATAAATATGATTTGGTGAATTGGATTTACCAAACAGAGTTTATTAGTGTTGCTAAAGAAAAGGAATATGATAACATTTGGGAATTCATCATGGATATCTGCCTTTATCTGTTCAATAACGCGGATTTTTACCGAAAAGCACTTCAAATTGAAGGGCAGAATTCTTTTTTTGATTATTTTACGGATATTTTATATGCTTTTGTCGCAGAATATACGGAGAGCGGGCGGATAGCAAAAACAAATTTCCACTATTATGTCAATTTTCTCGTTGATGCTTTTACCTCCTCCATCAGACGCTGGATGCTGGAAAAAGATTTAGTGCCTCCGGAAGAATTTGTACCGATTTTGAGGGAATGTATTCGTTTTACCGCAGAATTGGCCTAAGGTACAGGCAAACATAAATAAGAGAAGCCGCCCGCAATATATGCGGGTGGCTTCTCTTTATTTATGTTTGCCATGCTTAGATATTTTTTGGAAAGGCCAAAGAGAAAATTTGCTGTAAGCTAAGTTGAAAGCAGTTGAAAGAATGTTCACTTTTACGAAGAGAGGGTCCATGTAAAAAACCCTGTGCATCAAAAGCCGCGGTGCAGGCATCATCGGAAATAATACTGTCAATAAACATATTGTCATACTTGATATCCATGAGAAGCGTGGGAGTTTGCTGGGCATTTCGAACATTCACAATGTACTGATAAATTTCTTTTTCTGTCGATTTCCGACAATCATCGGAGGGAATGAAAAAGGAGAAAACAGGTTTTAGACGAATGAGCTGACGCAGTATTTGACCACTTAAAATAGCCTGCTTTTCTTTCTCATCATAGCAGAGAAAAGCGGAATAAAGCATCTGGTTTTCTCTTAATAACCGACAGGCAGAGGGGGCGTAATCATCCGCCTCGACAGCGGGCATGAGATGATGTAAATCCTTTGTTTTTGCTAAAAAGTCTTTTGTGATGTATTCACCGTTTGTAAATAAAACAAATGCACAAGCTGGATTTTCTCTGATAAGCGGCAGTAAAAATTGAGGATTTCCTTTAAGAAAAATAAGATACGTAAAGATACCCAACTCCTGCCCTTGTGACAATAACTCCTGATATACTTTTTCCTGATACTGTTTAGAAGAAATAGAGAAAGAAAGTGACCAAGGAATATTATATCCCTTCTTTTTCTCAATCTCCCGAATAATTTTTGCTCCTTTGGTACAGCTGTTGTAGCCTGTGTTCAGTCCAAAAGTCGTGATGTTGTCAGGGTTAACGTGGGATATAATATCAGTGGCCATTTTAAAATAGAACGCATAGA
>URPG01000167.1 GCA_900549675.1 uncultured Oscillospiraceae bacterium
GGCTCTATTCTGTTGCTTAATTCTATTTGTCTGCTTTATATTGTTAAAAAAAGAACCTGCGTTATCAGCTAAACTAAAATAAGAGGTTAGGCCAGTTATTTTTAATTTTTCATAATAATTTTTTTCTTATCTCATCTTTTATCACTAAAATACTCAGCAAATGAAGCTGGGCATCTTTTCTATAGATTAACACCACAATCAGCACAATAGGTACGCCAGAAAACAGATTGGTTTTACCTGTTCATGTTGGCTTTCGTTTGTTTTTTCGCAAAGCCTGCTCCTTTTTCCATATATCAGCAGTAATAATGGCTTCATGGATATTCTCAAATACCCTCTGCTTTTCTTCCGGGTTTCACAGCTTTCCCTTGGATTTGTATGGCTGTTTGTATGTCTTGAAATTGATGGTGTGCCCAAGCTGTTCTGACAAGGTTTGGCTGCGCTCGCCGGCGTGCGTATGCTTATCTCTTTTCTGTGTACAAGTTTGTAATCCTTTTGCACATCAGCGAAAAAGCACGGACTTCTTCTTCTGTCAATGCCTCTTCAATTCGATTCATTATTTCATTTCCAAAATCCTCGACACGATTCAAAAACGCTTGTCCTTCTTTAGTAAGCACAATTTTGTAAGAGCGGCGGTCATTCGCCTGCCTTTCCTGAATAATATACTTTTTTTCCAATAAACGTTTTGTTAATTTTGAAATGCCAGATTGTGAAATACCTCTCATTTCGGCAAGTTCTTTTGTAGTTTTTGACCCTTGCTTATAGAGTATATCCAGTACATAGTATTGTGCTGTTGAAACACCCTCAACATTAAATTTATTTGAAGCTGATACAATCATACATTGAAAGGGAACATAACTTTCCTCTAATTCTTTTATCGCCATTTAGTTAACCTCCTATTTTTCATTAATATACTTTTTCAGGTGCTTTCCAGTTAATGAATCTGGACAGCCCATTATATCTTTCGGTAATCCTGTAAACATAATTTTACCACCATTTTGTCCTGCATAGGGGCCTATGTCAATCATCCAATCTGCTTGACAGAGAATATCCAAATTGTGTTCTATAACAATAAGAGTGGAATTTTGGTCTACAAGACGATTCATCACACGAATCAACTGTTTTATATCAGCCATATGCAGGCCTGTTGAGGGTTCATCCAAAACATAAATCTGACCTCCATTTTCAAGTTCAGAAGCAAGTTTAATTCGCTGTAATTCTCCACCTGAAAGCGTGCTTAATGGCTGTCCCAAAGAAACATAAGTGATACCCACATCTGAAAGTCGTTTTAGTACCGTAACAATTTCTTTTTCCTGAAAAAAATCTAGGGCCTCGGTAACCGTCATTTTAAGAACATCTGCAATATTTTTTCCTCTTAGCTGATAGGCAAGCACATCGTCCGTATAGCGATTTCCGTGGCATTCCTCACATACCGTAACGATTGTATCCATAAAAGCCAAATCTGTATAAGTGATTCCTAAACCTTTACAGGCGGGACAAGCCCCCTGTGAATTGAAACTGAATAGAGAGGCGCTTACGCCGTTTCTTTTCGCAAATAGTTTTCTGATACTGTCAAAGATACCCGTAAAGGTCGCTATGTTGGAACGTTTTGACGCTTGAATTCCTTTTTGGTCAATAAAAACAGTTTCAGGATAAAGCTGTGGCAATACGCCATTAATAAGCGTACTTTTTCCTGAACCGGCAACCCCGGTTACAACAGTCATTACTCCTTTTGGTATATCAACGGAAATGTTTTTTAAGTTATGCATGGTTGCATTTTTAATGGAAAGCCAGCCTTTGGGGGTACGTGCATCAGGTTTCAATTCAGGACAATAGGATAAATACTTTCCTGTGGTAGTACCCGCTGTTCTCAGACCGTCCAAATTTCCTTGATATACAACTTCCCCTCCGTGGGTTCCAGCACCCGGCCCCATATCAATAATATGGTCGGCGATTTTTATCATGTCCGGGTCATGCTCGACAATCAGAACCGTATTCCCTTTGTCACGCAACAATCGCATCAGTCCATTAATTTTGCTTATATCATGAGGGTGAAGCCCTATACTTGGTTCGTCAAAAATGTAAGTCAGGTCAGTCAAGCTGCTGCCAAGCTGGCTAACCATTTTAATTCTTTGCGATTCCCCGCCCGAAAGTGTAGCTGTTTTTCTGCTTAAACTCAAATAGCCCAAGCCTATGGACACCATATGCTGAATCCGATTCACAAGTTCTGAAACAATTGTAACAGCTACAGGAGAATGAACAGACCTAACAAAACTTAAAAGCTCATTGATCTGCATATCTGCACATTCCGCAATGTTTTTACCGTTCATTTTACAAGACAACACCTTATCGTTCAAGCGCGTTCCATGACAGTGGGGACAATCCTGTTTTACAACAAACCGCTCAATTTCTTTTCCATATCTGACCTTTTCACCATCTTCTTTTTTCAGAAAGCTCCGCTCAATGCGTGGAATCAAACCCTCATACAGGGAGGTTTTATGCCATTCAGGAGTGGGATTTTTGACCTTGATTCCGTCGGCATGAAGTAACAATTCCCATTCCTCGGAAGAATAGTCTTTCAATTTTTTATTGTTATCAAAAAAGCCTGAATGAGTATAGCGGGTTAATCGCCAACCTCCGGGTTCAAAAGTTGGAAAACGGACAGCCCCCTCATTTAAAGATTTATTCTTATCCAACAGCTTTTCTATATCAATGGTTTCAATTTTTCCTAAGCCCTCACAATGTTCACACATTCCAGACGGATTGTTAAACGAAAAAACGTCTGCATAACCTACAAATGGTTCTCCAATTCGGGAAAACAATAAACGCAACACAGAATAAATATCTGTAATTGTTCCAACTGTTGAACGTGCATTACCGCCTAATCGTTTTTGATTGATAATAAAGGCTACGGACAAATTTTCAATACTGTCCACATCGGGCTTTCCGTAATGCGGCATACGGTGACGGATAAAACTGGTGTAAGTTTCATTTAATTGTCTTTGCGATTCTGCTGCGATGGTATCAAATACCAAAGAAGATTTCCCTGAACCGGAAACACCCGTAAAAACAGTGATTTCTTTTTTGGGTATCAAGACATTTATATTTTTTAGATTTCGTTCCCTTGCACCCGATACTTTAATATAATTTTTGGACATTCTTTTACCTCGCTGTATTTATATAACCATGTTAATATATGAATAGGTTAACTATATTTTAACAGACCTGAATTACAATTTCAACGATTAGAATAAATTTTCTATACTTGATAAAAAGAATCCGCCAAAAACGGCGGTGACATTATCCATATATCCGTCTGTTGGCTGTCTATCGCGTTGTTTCGATGGAAACTGCCCCATTACGACAGGCAGTAAAAACAAGCGTATCACTCACGGTAAGCGATACGCTTGTTTTAGACATTTTACTTGGCAGTTGCCCGTTAACAGTTTAAAGTTTCGTACTGTCTTATGACGTGCTGCGTTTAATCATCTCTTTTTTATTTCTATTATTGATACTTTTTGATGTTAAGCTGTCACAGCCTATAGTACAAGAATTTTTCTTTATATTTTAATTTCAGGATAACCTACCAGTATCTTTTCAGGGTTCATATTATTTGTATCTTTCTCTAAAATAGTTTTATTGTCTTGTTTTTCTGTGGTACAAGAGCAAAACAAAAGTGCCGTTACGACAACACCCATCAGCAAAGTTAGTTTTTTCTTTATTTTCATCATGTCCTAATCCACTCTTTTTTATTTAAAATACACCTATAAACTTTCACTAATAGTATTGTTTCTATCATAAACTTGTTTATACCAAATAAATTTCACATATTCTGTTTGCTGTTTTTTTGCCCATAAATCCTCTTTTCGCTCCATTTTTTTCACCCCATTTTGGCGGACAGGCTTTCTGTCCCGCCGGCGATGTCACGGACTCTCCTTTGGCGCCTAAAGTACAATTCTTTTTGAATTTCCGGTTAACTATGTTTTCGGCAAGACACGCAGCCCTGATTCTTAATTCTAAATGGCTATCCCGCTCTTCGTAAAACTAATCTTTCGTGACCGTCGTTTCCATTACATGCTGCTTACATTTTCCTGCATCGTTGGTTTGGCATTTCTTGTACTATAAATTTCGCCCCATTTGTTGTCAGTAAAAATACCGTCTAACAAATGGGGCGCTGTTTTAACTTCGTTTTTTATTTGATTTACGTTTTATAAAAGGCTAATCTCACGTAGATACCCGATTATACCAAAGAGCCGATTAAAGTTTCTCTGTCACCAGGCAACAAATCAATTACCGGAATTTCAATCATCGTGTATGCACCCGGCTGCTGCTTGACAACAGCTCTGGCACAGGCCACTAGAATTTGTGAGGTTAAAGCAGGGTTGTTAATGCTCATGTTAAACTCAAAAATTTGATTGTCTGTCGCACCGGAAACACCTTTGCGAATCATGTGTACACCGTGGCCTTTGTCAATCACTTCATTGATATCCTGCACTTGAATCACATGGGTTTCGTCATGTGCGAAATAATCATCATTTTTAATATCAGAAGAAACCTTCTCAAAATCAGTCCCATCTTCCAACTCTACATAAACCATACGTCTGTGAATGCCGGTTCCAAGCGGAATCGTCATGGAAAGCGCACCTTTTACGCCGCTGACAGCTTTCGCCGCTACAGTATGGCCCATGCTCATACCGGGTCCAAAGTTTGTATAGGTGATTCCTTTGGGAGCGCAGGCACGCATCAGTGTACGCACAATCGAATCACTGCCCGGATCCCAACCGGCAGAAAGAATGGCGGATTTACCGGCAGCCTTGGCCGCTTTATCCAGATTTCTTCTCAACTCTACAACAGAAGTATGGATATCAAAACTATCAACGGTATGAATACCCATTGCCAAAAATTTTTCGGCATTTTCCTGTACTTTTCTGGTGGGCGTGCAAAGAATCGCGACATCCACTGGTCCCAAGTCTTTGATATTCTCTACCACCTTTATACCCGTTAACTCTCTGGGTTGAGTGCCGCCGGCCTTTCTTCGCACAACCCCTGCAAGTTTCATGTCATCAGCCGCCAAAATAGCAT
>URPG01000168.1 GCA_900549675.1 uncultured Oscillospiraceae bacterium
TTAATTCTTTAGATATTGAAGAAATTATGGTTCATATAGAGGCAGGGGAAAAAAATGAAATCAATCCTTAAATTTATTAGAATGGATTGGATGAATTATAAGCCAAAGGTAAAGGTTTTCCCCTTCTACATTCTTTTTGCTGTATTGATTACGACAGAATATCATTCCATAATCCCTTCTATTATCATGTTGGGTGTGTTTATTTATACTCTTTTAAATTTTTTGTTTGCAGGAGAAGAAAAGAACGATATGTTTCGCTTGTATTCCATTTTACCCACAAATAAACAAGAAATTGTGATAGGAAGGTATTTGCTAGCAATTCTTTTATCCCTACTCATCCTCATTTTTTCTGTATTCATACTATTTTTAGAAGCTTCTATTCTGTCAATCCCTATTCCATACGGAATGACAATCAATATTACTTTATTGGCAGCTGCCTTTACTTTTTTTTCGATTGCTGTTATTTTTCCTATCAATTATAAGTTGGGATTTATCAAATCACAAAGTTTTGCGGCTTTGCCCATTATATTATTTATTGTTATAGCAACGCTTGTACCACGTATCTTAAAAATTAATTTTTTTGAAAATCCAGAAACTATCTTTAATAATCTCATAGGAGTTCCACTCTTTATTATCGGTATATTTTTAGTGATAATTTCGTCAAAAGCAAGCATAAAAATTATGGAACAAAAAGAATAATTTTTAGAATTTTATCCGCATAATTTCCCCTTACAACGGAGGTCATTTTGAAAATAACAATTATCCATGGTCAAAACCATAAAGGCTCTACCTATCAGATTGCTCATATGCTTGCCCAAAAACTCGGCGGTGAAATTACGGAGTTTTTTCTCCCCAGAGATTTTGATGAATTTTGTATTGGCTGTAACAATTGTTTTATGAAAAGTGAAACTCTCTGTCCACACTATCAAAAATTAAATCCCCTTACACAAGCGATTAATCATGCGGATGTACTGATCTTAGCCAGCCCTGTCTATGTTTATCATGTAACAGGCGCAATGAAGGCTTTTTTAGACCATTACGGTTACCGTTGGATGGTGCATCGCCCGTATGAAGGTATGTTTAAAAAACAAGCTGTCTGTATCTCAACTGCCGCAGGTGCAGGAATAAAATCCACCAATAAAGACATGGCAGACAGCCTGTTTTTTTGGGGTGTCGGTAAAATTTATCAATACGGGGTAGCTGTACGGGCAATCAATTATAAAAAAATTTCTGAGAATACCAAGCAGAAAATTGATCAAAAGACATCTTCTTTGGCACAGATCATAAAAAAACGACATGGCCATATAGCGCCCGGCATCAAATCCAAAGGTTTTTTCAATATCATGAGATTGGTTATGAAAAAAGGATGGAACCAAGCCGATGCAGCGTATTGGAAGGAAAAGAAATGGGTAGAAAAAAGCAGACCCTGGTGATTTCTGTTCATAAATATGACATACTATAAATTCTATAATGCAATCATTATACCGTTTTATCTCACTAACGTTTCATAAACATATCCCCATTGAGGTGAACGCCATTAAAAATTTAGCTAATATTATCACCCTTACCCGCTTAATTGGTGCTGTTATACTACTTTTCACAGCACCTTTTTCATTCTATTTTTGGGTATTATACGCTTATTGCGGAATAAGCGATTTGTTGGACGGAATAACGGCAAGAAGATTAAGTTCACAGAGCGAATGGGGTGCTAAACTGGACAGTATCGCAGACTTCGCATTATTCTTTGCTGTGTCGATTATAGTCTTCCCTGTTGTAATAATCCCGCTATGGATTTGGGTAGGTATAATTCTTATCGCTCTCCTGCGTGTCCTCGGATATTGGATTGGCTTTTATAAGTACCATACCTTTTCCTCTCTGCATACTTACGCCAATAAAGCTGCGGGGCTGTCTTTATTCCTCCTCCCTCTTCTTTATGTCCTGTTGGGTGTGAATACTGCTGGATTTCTGGTATGCCTGCTGTGCGGGATTTCTGCTGGGGAAGAACTTTATATTACAGTACAATCTAAAAATTTAAATCGGGACTGTAAAGGGATTTTATTCAATAAAAAATGAATAAGTCATGTATTGCTGCCTGTGGCACATTTCTTACGCTTTTTTATATCTGTTATACCCAAAGTCATCTTTCATGGAACCTAATCTATTGGTTCAGTAGGTATTAATTTTTGAAAAAATCATTCTACATATTGACATTGTCGTACGAGCAGGATATAATAATGCTCAAATATTGATATACCCCCATCTCGGAGGATATGCGAAAGTATATTGGATAAGAGATCAACTTAGGTTGGTCTTATTTTTTCATCCTAAGTTAGACAAAACTAACCATTGTATAGGGGAATTTCAATTTTAATTTATATTATTGCAGAAAGGGTGAAACCATCTTACGACGTTACGGGCAGTAATTTTTACAGAATGCCTATCTTGACCATAAGAACAAAATAAATTGCTGTGTTTCCATTAAACACATATCAGGAGGATATCATATGAAAAAGTTCCATTTCTCAAAATTAATCGTTTTAACTGCTGCTTTTGCTTTCATGCTGACAGGTTGTTCTAATCCGAACAATAACTCTTCCGCCGCACAGGCAAGTCAACCCGCCAGTAACCCCCCCAAAGTAAGTAATTCCGTATCAGCAAGCGAATCTGCGGAAACCAGTGAGCCCGCGCAAGCCGCGACTTCCGTTGAGGTCACAGATATCCATGGTACGGTTACTGTACCCGTCAACCCACAAAAAGTGGTATCTTTGGATAACAGAACATTTGAAACCTTATCCGATTGGGGCGTTGAATTGGTAGCAGTTCCCAAAGGTGTAATGCCTCAGAACAGCCCTTACTACACAGATGATGCTGTTCAAGATGTCGGAGATCACCGTGAACCGAATTTGGAAATTATCGCAGCAGCAGACCCTGAACTCGTTATTGTCGGACAAAGATTCGCCAATTTTTATGATGAAATAAAAGCCTTGGTGCCAAATGCAGCCGTTGTTGATTTTAGCTTCCAGCTTTCTGACGAAAAAGGTAAATCAGGAGACAGCTTGGTAAACGGTCTGAAAGATTCCACAACCGCACTGGGTAAAATTTTTGACAAAAATGATGAAGCACAACAATTGAATACTGCTTTTGATAAGTCAATTCAGGATGCAAAAGATGCCTATAACGGAACAGATACTATTATGAGCGTTGTCGTTTCAGGTGGAGAAATCGGTTTTTCAGCTCCTTATTCCGGACGTGTTTGGGGCCCCATGTATGATGTTTTCGGATGGGTTTCTGCATTAGAGGTTGAAAATGCTTCCTCTGACCACAAGGGCGATGACATTTCGGTAGAAGCAATTGCACAAAGCAATCCGGATTGGATTATGGTATTGGACCGCGATGCAACCTTCTCTTCTATCGAAGATAAAAAACCTGCCAAAGATGTTATCAACGATTCACCTGCGCTGAAAAACACAACAGCTATCACCAATGACCAGATTATTTATGCACCGGATGATACTTATACCAATGAATCCATTCAAACTTATCTGGAGTTGTTTGAAAATATTGCAAGTACATTGTCAAAATAGCATAAAGGATGTACATCAAAATGCCAAAACATACCCTACCAAAAAATTCAGGGGCTGAGGTTTCTCAGCCCCAACTTTTTAATCGAAAAAAAATATGGACAAAGTCCTTTGCGCTGGCCGTGTTTATTGTTTTTGTTCTGGGCGTTGTTTCGCTGTTTACCGGAGTTTACGATATACAAGGAAAAGAAGACGGCTGGAATATGTTTTTTATCACCCGGGTACCGAGAACAGCGGCACTCATGTTAACCGGTGCAGCTATGTCTATGTCTGGACTGGTAACGCAGCTGATTACACAGAATCGTCTGGTTGAACCCACCACATCAGGCACTATCGAATGGGCCGGTTTGGGACTCGTATTTGTTTATTTACTGTTTCCTGCTCCCACTTTATTGATGCGCATGACCGGAGCAATTGTGTTTTCTTTTATAGGCACTATGATTTTTTTCTTCTTCTTGAAAAAGGTTAGGCTGCGGTCGTCCCTTATTGTTCCGATTATCGGAATGATGCTCGGTGCTGTTATATCTGCCGTATCCACTTTTATAGGATTGCTCTTTCAAATGACACAAAGCATTGAAACATGGTTTGTAGGTTCTTTTGCTCCGGTTCAAATTGGACGATATGAATATTTGTGGCTTATTATACTTATCAATATTATCATTTTCATCTATGCGGACCGATTGACTTTAGCCGGATTAGGAGAGGACATTGCCACAAGCCTTGGCGTAAATTATAATAAGATTGTTATTTTAGGCACTGGCCTTATTTCTGCCGCCGTTGGTATCGTTGCAGCTGTGATTGGAAACCTGCCCTTTTTAGGTCTGATTGTTCCCAATATTGTTTCCATGTTTAGGGGAGATGATCTAAAGAGCAACTTGCCCTGGGTATGTGTATTGGGAATGGGCACTATCACTCTTTGTGATATCATCTCCCGTACCATCATCACACCTTTTGAAGTTCCTGTTTCCTTGATATTGGGAACCGTAGGTGCTGCTGTATTTATTGTTATCTTATTAAAACAAAGGAAACTAAGATGAGTGAATTTATATCTACTAAGGAGAATTTTAAAAATAATACGAATCATATTCCCAGCCGGTCAGCCAGAGCTTTCCGTACCAAGAAAGAAGAAAAACGCTATTGGATTTTGCTGATTACCTTATTTGTTTTAGGAGCACTGGCGGCTTATGGACTTTTGGTGTATAATAATCCTGTTCCGGTGGATTCCCCCTCTTTTCTCCCTGTTGTCAGACGAAGACTGGTGGCGCTTACCGCCATGATTATTGCTGCGGTTTGCCAGAGTCTTGCCACCGTTGCCTTTCAATCAAGCACCAATAACCGAATTATAACGCCTTCTCTTTTGGGCTTTGAAGCACTTTATTCCACCATACATACGGCTACTATGTTCTTTTTCGGTGCCGGAGCCTTTCTGAATTTCAGCGGAATCGGTCCTTTTCTCCTACAGGTCGTTGCAATGGTTTTTATGTGTCTGCTGCTTTA
>URPG01000169.1 GCA_900549675.1 uncultured Oscillospiraceae bacterium
GAAAAAATTTGGGGAACTTTGCCCCGTCCTCCCTCAAAAGTGGCATAAAAAAATAACCTCTTTGAGGTAGTATAAGTATAACACAAATTATCAAGATCTGTCAACATAAAAATACAGGCAGATTTACTGGATTTGTATAAACTTCCTCACTCATTTTACCGGCAATATCATCAATTACCTAATTTGTCAACCACTTTCGTGTACTTCTTCTTTTTTTCGGGTTTAATTTTTTTGCCAATCAATTTACGGGTATACTTAAAATCTTTTTTTAATTCTTCAGAAACTTTCTCTGACAAGGCTTGTATTGATTCATCACTGATTGAATTACAAATCGCAATTGTTAAGATTGAGCGAACATCCATATCGCCGTTTTCATACATATCTGAAAATAAATCGCAAAGTTTTTCAAAAAGAGAGCTTGTCTGATATTTTTTAATAAAGTCATCACAAAGAGGGGCAACCTTCTCTTTTGCAAAAGTGGCAAAGCGAATTTGCCCATAAGTAATCCTCTCTTTTTTCATTTCTTCTTTTAATTCAGGGAAAATATTGGCTAACCGATTTAAGAAAAACAGCGGATCTACTGTTTTGTCATCTTTGCTTTTTTTCTTTTTTTGCTTGACCAATTCAACTCTTTTGGGTACGCTGACAACATCTACAAAATCATTTGCAATACTTTCAACATCCGAACGGGTCCCCTCTTTTTCATCAAAAAGCCAAGTGGATAGATTCTTCCATTCTTTTGGTTTTTGATCTTCATCCAATGTACTGGAGCGCAGAATAAATTTCTTATCCGTACGATTATATAGAACACTGTAAGCCAACTCTTCTGTTGAGAACATAACGGCTTTTCCTTTTTCATCCTCAAGTACAGCCGGCTGAGAGAAGCCCTGCTCTGCAAGGGGTTCCGCCAACTTATTTTTAATAATTTCAAATGCGTTAAAATCCAATTCAATCACTCCACAACAATTTAATGGTAAGCTCAATTCTTCAATATTCTGCTACAAAAGCAAATTTCAGGGGAAAACATTTATCATTTTATTATAGCATGCAGAACAAAGAAAGTCTATATTTTTCGTTTTCCAATCTTTTAAAAATAAAACAGATAGCAAAAAAGCTATCTGTTTTATTCAATGGTTTTTCTTGTTAACTCAATTTCCAGCCTCCAACTTCTCCGTTTACGCTATAAGAAAATCCGCTTGGAATATCAAATCCCGGGTTAAAGGCATTGTCATAGCTAGCCTGATAAGCACCATAACAGAAAATTTTAGCCTCTGCCAAACGTCGTTTTAAAAGCCCAACAATATGATTTCCTCCTGCTATATTCCATTGGAGGAAGTTGCTGCCTACCATTTGCTCGTCAACATAGGCCAAATTAATTTTACCGTCTATGTTCACACCACCGGCCTGCATCCAACCTGTTTGACCATTATAGGTCACTTTATACCAACGTTCATCCACTGAAACACTGCTGTCGGCTTTTGACAATTGAATCTTTGATACAGCAGAATCCATCACCGTAACTTTTTCACCTTTATTTACCGTTGCCAATTTCTTTGAATTGCGATTGGCTTCTTGATACAATGGCATATTCATCAAATTCAATTCACCTGTTGTTTGACCGGTAAACTGCTTTGCGTTATTAATAACAACAAAGGTATCATAGCCAGTATTCAATACTCCTGTTCCCAAATTATAAACAAAACTAACCAACGCATCAAACTGTTGTTGATTCATTGCAATTTGATTGTTTGAACGATATTTTTCGACAGCCGAAGCATAACCGCCTTTATTAATGGTTTCTACCAGCGATGCTTTTAATTCTGTCGGTGTTAAATCATTATAAAAGGTCTTATTTTTACCCACTAAAATACCAAAACCCACTGTCACAGGCTTGCCTGTTCCAATCGTATCCACATAGGCCTGTGAGGCGGCGCCTTCCCGTTTGGCGATAAAATCAATTATATGTGAGCTTGCGGCTCTTACATCATCGGACGTTGTCACCTGGTCTTGGGTACTGACAACACTAAATGTATTAGAAATATTCGATTTTCTCCAATCAGCGCCACTTGTCTTTGTGGAAACAGCAATTGTGTATGCGCCCACTTCATCAAAAGAAACCGATTTTTCAAAGACCGCTACTGTATTTTCACCTTCCGTTTCCGTACGGGCAGGACCTGCCACTTCATAAGAAACCGTCGTGCCATTGGGAGTGGTAACATCAAATTTAACCGCTGTTTTGCTTGTATCTGTAACCGCTACTAAATTAAAAGCTTGTCCCACAGAAGGTGTATTAACGTCAGCATATGTAAATCGTGCCGCTTCGGCTTGTATTACAGTAATCGGCAATGTGGCATAAATTTTATTGTCACTTTCACTTTTCAAATGAATAGAAGTGGTACCGGAGGTCTTCGCATAAATTAAGGCTCTGCCTTTATCCCCTTCCATGCTCTTTACAGAGGCTATTTCGGGATTGTCACTCACCCATGTAATACCGTCAGTAGATCCCCCGATATCGCCTGTTACATACAAGGTTCTGTATTGGTTTATACTTGCTTTTGAAGCAGAAATCCATCCCTTGCCGTTGGCAGGCGTTGTCTTTACTTCTTCTGCATACTCCGCAGACACATACCCTTCTTTTCCGTCGGGGGTCTTTACTTTATACCATTTTTTATCAGCAGAAAGTCCCAAGACCGTTAAAACAGTACCTTTATCAATCAATGTAATGCGGGCGTTTTGAGTTGAAGGCCCTTTCCTCAGATTGATAACGGCTGTTGCTTTAACTTTTTTAATGTCGGTATTTGTGTCTTTATCTTCATCTTTTATATTTCCGTCTTCGACTACTTTTGCATATTCTGCGGAAATATATCCTTCCAGTCCATTTGACGTTTTTACTTTATACCATTTCTTATCCTTGGAAATCGCTAAAACTGTCAAAACGGTATTTTGATCCACAAAACCGATTCGAGCATGCTTGGTGGAAGGATCTTTTCGCAGGTTCAATCCTGCTGTTGTTTTAACTTTTTTAATTGTTGTTTCAGAATCTTTGTTGTCATCAGGTTGATTTGTGCCGCTTTCTACTATTTTGGTATATTGAGCAGAAATAAAGCCCTCTTGTCCGCCTGCAGTTTTAATTTTGTACCAACCCTTGTCATTTGAAATTCCTAAAACTGTAACGGTAGTGTTCTGATCTACAAAACCTATTCTTGCATATTTAGTGGAAGGGTCTTTTCGCAAATTTAGGCCCGCCGTTGTTTTAACTTTTTTGACATCGGTTTTATTCACTTGACTGCCTGTATTCGAATTACCGCTTTTGACTTCTTGCACGTATTGAGCAGAAACATAGCCTTCTTGTCCACCTGCGGTTTTAACTTTATACCAGCCTTTATCCGCTGACATTCCCAGAACTGTTAATACACTGCCTTCATCTACAAACCCAATTCTAGCCTGTTTGGTGGAGGGATCTTTTCTTAAATTCAATCCGGCAGTTGCTTTAACGCTCTTCACATCTGTGTCAACGGTCTGATTGGAGTTTCCTGAATTATTACTTACACTTTGCACATACTGGGCAGAAACAAAACCTTCCTGCCCACCCGAGGTTTTGACTTTATACCAAGCTTTATCAGCCGACATTCCCAGTACCGTCAACACAGTTCCCTGCTCCACAAAACCGATTCGAGGATTTCTGGTGGACGGATCTCTTCTTAAATTTAATCCGGCTGTCGTTCTGATACTCTTTACATCAGTATCAACTGTACTGTTATTATTGGAATTGCCGCTGACATTTTGTACATATTGAGCTGACACATAGCCCTCTTGTCCGCCTGGGGTCTTAACCTTATACCAGTTATTATCGCTTGAAATGCCAAGAACCGTCAACACACTGCCCTGCTCGACAAATCCAATTCTGGGATTTTTAGTAGAAGGGTCTTTTCTTAAATTTAAACCGGCTGTTGTTTTTACACTCTTAACAGAGGTTCCGTTAGTAGAAGAACCACCGTTAACATCCTGCACATATTCGGCGGTAACATAGCCTTTTTGCCCACCGGGGGTTTGCACTTGATACCATGCGCCATCATCTGAAATTCCCAAGACCGTTAAAACGGTACCTTGATCCACAAAACCGATTCGAGGATTTTTGGTAGACGGGTCTTTTCTTAAATTCAATCCCGCAGTTGTTCTGATTTTTTCGACAGAAGTGGCCGCCAACTGCTGTATCGTCAGAGAAACCTCGTTTTCCCCTTGTCTAAGAAGTAAAGATTGATTTTCTATACCTTTTTTGGCTGTGAGAGGATTTCTCCGTATGGCTTGGGGATTGTCTATCACAAACGAATTTTTCCCCAAAGCTATCGGACTTAATTTAAGCTGCACTTTCTGTTCTTTTTTATTAACGGCGGATTTTACCGGTCGTGAAGGTTTCACGCTTAAATTGGCTGTCTTTACAGTATCATTTTTTACCGAAACCGGTTCACGTTCAGTTTCTTCTATTAATTCATCCTCTCCAAGCTCCGCCTCACCTTTAGGTTCATTCGGTTTATCCTGCGCATCACCAACGGAGGTATCCGGTGCCGGTTGGAAAGTATAATCATCTTCTGTTTTCACAGGGGGTACTTCCGCATTATTATTCTCTTCCTGTTTCTTTGAGGTATCTTTGTCTTTATTGCCATCCTGTTTTGAACTTGAAGCATTTTTACCGCTTGATTCTTTTTGATTATCTTTGTCTTCTTCTTTTTTAGAAAGTGAAGAAGATGGTGTTTGAGATGTCACCTCATCCTTATCTCTATTATCAATTACGGCTGGCTTTGATGATTCTGCTGATGACTCATCTTTACCAAGGCCACAGCTTGTCATGGATGAAACCAACATTAACACAGCAAGCATCATTGAAAGTCTTTTAAGTAATTTATTCTTCATAAGCCTCTCTTTTGAATCCTCCTTCATTCTTTCCCGATTGTGTCTAATTTCCAGAATCTGTATAACAGTAACATTTTTGTTATTTAATTATATACCATTCTTCTTCTGATTACAACAATCTATTTCAAATATTTTGTTTTTAAGCACTTTTACATGA
>URPG01000170.1 GCA_900549675.1 uncultured Oscillospiraceae bacterium
TCGTTAAATCTATATTTTCCGCGATGGCAGAAGCGATTTTTACAGGAGAATTACGAAATACACGAGCAGAGGCCATGGCAATATTGCAAGACCAGTCGCCGTGGGCACGGTCAGCGGGAACCTCAAAAGAAAATTCGGGTAACTGAGCTTCAGGCAAAGTACCCTCTGCAAAAGCTTTTTTAAGTGCCGCCTGTAGAATTGTTGTCAATTGATCTTTGGCTTCCTTCACAAGATATATCATAGGTCGAACTCCTTAATTTTTAAATTAGTGAACTGAAAAATATGATTGAAAAGAAAAAGTCATCGTCGCTTAACTTCAATTTTTATTTCATTGGTGCTGGAGAGTTTAGAATCAATATCCAATGTGTATTGAATATACAATTGACCGCCGTCATCATCTAAAGTAGAATGAAAGGAGCGGGTAAAAACACCAAGCTGCAAGGCCCCGTAATCTGTTTCGTAGGCGCACAAATGCCTTCTTCCTTTTTGAAGAATTAAACTCGTAGTGGTGTCCTCATGATTCATAACCGCTTTTTCACCGTCTACTTCTAAACAGACAGTATGATAATCAGTGGGCACTTCTTCGTCATATTCCCGATAGCGGATATAACGCTTACCGTCTTTTTGAAAATAATGGCCGACAGTTTGTACTTCCAGATAATCATCCATTTCAGCAAATTTTTGCGTTCCTTTAATATAAATATCAAAATCTTCCTTATTCATTTTATAATCCTTATTCTAGTTGATTCTCATAATCTTCAATTTTAATCTGCATAGTATCTCCGCTTACGGGATGCCCCAAAAAGATTTCTGCCACGGCTGAAAAATTCTGAGGGGTATCAGAAACAAAAAAATGATACGAAGCCGGAGTCATATTGGATTTCAGTAAGTTTTTTTCTTTTAGCATTTTAGAGAGCGAATGTGCAGCTTCTTTACCGCTGTTAATAAGTTGAACCGAATCTCCCATAACCTGAGAAATGATAGGAGCAATGATAGGGAAGTGGGTACATCCTAAAATTAGGGTGTCGACTTCTGCTGCTTTGACAGAAGCAAGAGAACGTTCTGCTACCAAGCGGGTTACTTCATCTTGCGGGGAGATATAGCCGTTTTCAACCAAAGGGACAAACATAGGACAGGGTTGTCCAACAACCTCAATAGAACTGTCTATGGCGGCAATTTCACGTTGATAAGAACCGCTGGCAATTGTGGTGGGGGTGCCGATAATACCTATTTTCTTTTTCTTGCTCGCAACAACGGCTGATGCGGCTGTGGGATGCAGGACATCCATAAAGGGAATCCCACTGGTATAACCGATATCTCCGGCAACAGAACTGACTGTTCCGCACGCTGCCAAAATCGCTTTTACATGGTGACTTTTTAGAAAATTGATAATTTGTGCCGTATATTTACGAATAGTATCTTGACTTTTGGTACCATAGGGGACTCTGCCGGTATCACCGAAATAAATAATGTCTTCCTTCGGCAAAAGCTTTTCAAGTTCTTTAAAGGCAGTAAGTCCGCCAAGTCCGGAATCAAAAACACCGATGGGACGGTTGTTCATAATTTTCCCTGCCTTTATTGATTTTCTTGTGCACAGCGGATTAATTCATCCAAAAGTTTGCCGATAGGTAATCCGCTTGCTTCCCATAATTTGGGATACATGCTGATTGCGGTAAATCCCGGCAATGTATTAATCTCATTTAAAATCACGCGTTTATCGCTTTCACGCACAAAGAAGTCTACACGAGAAAGACCGGAGCACCCCAGCCAGCGATAAGCCCGAACGGCAATTTCTCTGATTTTTTCGGCTGTTTCTTCGTCGATGCGAGCGGGTATGTAAAGCTGAGAAGTACCGCTGACATATTTATCGTCATAATCATAAAATGCTGCGGAAGCACCGATTTCACCAACAATGGAGGCTGTGGCAGAACTTCTGTTTCCTAAAACGGCACATTCTACCTCTTGCCCGATGATTCCGCTTTCAGCTACAATTTTTCTGTCTTCCTTAGCGGCTTTACGGATAGCAGCGTCCAACTCATCAGGAGAATTGACTCGGCTTACACCAACAGAAGAACCTGCATTGGCAGGTTTAATAAAAACAGGAAAATCTAATCTGGCACAAATTTTATTGCGGATGGTTTCTGCGGCAGTTTCATCATCATAGCGGTCCGCATAGAACCACAGATAATTAGCCTGTTCAATATGGGCGGCCGACAATAAAGAGTGAGTGACAGCCTTATCCATGCAAATAGCAGAAGAAAGCGTGTCACATCCGACAAAAGGAATTCCGCTGAGTTGAAAAAGACCTTGTATGGTGCCGTCCTCACCGTTTTTGCCGTGGAGAACAGGAAAAATAACATCAATCGGTAAGATTTCTATTCGTTCTTCCTTTAAAACAAGAATGCCTTGTGTGTTGCGGTCGGGGGAAAGAAAGGCAGGTACGCAGGAAGGGTCGTTTTCCCATTCGCCGTTGGCTATTTTTTCAATAGGACCATTGTACAGCAGCCAATGTCCGTTTTTAGTGATTCCTAACATATGTTTTTGGTATTTTTCTTCAGATAAGTGCGTTAGTATACTGGTAACAGACATGAGAGAAACCTCATGCTCAGAAGATTCACCGCCAAAAATAACAGCAACGGAAAGTTTTTTAGAAGAAGGCATAAAATTAAGTCCTTTCTCTGATTCAATAAAAATTTATCTTGAGTTCTTCATTTCTTCTAAACTCTATTATAACATGTTTTGTTTATATATGAATTTTACTTATCATATATTCATACGGATTCAGATATAAAATTATACCACGATTTAGAAAACCTATCAAGTATAAGCCGCAAGGTTTTAAGGAATATTTGCACAAGTGCTACTTGTGCGTCCGATTGAAAACGGAAAATAAAAATGAATCAATATCATTATATATAGTTGGAATTGGTTAGAATTTGAATTTATAAAACATAAGATAAAATCATAAAATTGTTTAATTTAAGGATACTTTTAAGATTAAGACTTTAATATTAGAAAAATATCTGATATAATAAAAAATAATTAGATTTAAAACACTAAAAACATCAATGAAAATAGACTGATAGAGTTAAGCTTGATTTGAAAGTGAGAAATAGGATGATTAAAAACCCCAAACAGCAACGGCTGATTGTAATAGAAGGATTAGACGGAAGCGGTAAAGGAACCCAAGCACAACTTTTGGCTGAAAGACTGCAAGAGCAAAATTTACCGTTGCGTAAGATTTCTTTTCCTGACTATAATTCGCCTAGTTCCTCCTTGGTAAAGATGTATCTGTCCGGTGACTTTGGAGAAACAGCAGGAGCTGTGAATCCGTATGCTGCCAGTTCGTTCTATGCAGTGGATCGTTTTGCCAGTTTCCAAACAGATTGGAAGAAAGATTATGTAGCAGGAAAATTGATTTTATGTGACCGCTATGTGACTTCCAATATGATTTTCCAGCTTGGTAAATTACCGTTTAAAGACTGGGACGATTATCTCGTTTGGCTTGAAGATTTTGAATACAACAAATTACGGCTTCCTCGACCTGATTTGGTGATTTTTTTGGACATGCCGATAGCCATTTCGCAAAAGTTGATTTCAGAGAGATATCAGGGCGATGAAAACCGCAAAGACATACATGAAAGAGATTTGCTTTTCTTGGAGGAATCTCATCGCAGTGCTTGTTATGCCGCTCAAAAATTAGGTTGGAAGAAAATTAATTGTGCGGAAAGCAGCTCACCGAAACCTATTGAAGTCATTCATCAAGAAGTAAAGTCAGAAGTTTTGAAGTTACTTGAAATAGGAGAATAAGTTATGGTATATGTTTTTTTAGCCAATGGATTTGAAGAAATAGAAGCTTTGGCCACAGTGGATATATTAAGACGTGTGCAAATACCGACTCAAACAGTAGGAGTCGGGGGACGGGTAGTGTTTGGTGCCCATAATATTCCTGTGACAGCCGACATTGACGATACACAGGTACGTCTGAATTCGGAATTGCAGGCAGTTGTATTGCCGGGCGGCGGATTAGGAACAAAAAATTTAGAAAGTTCTTCGGTGGTACAGTCGGCTATCAATTACTGTATGGAAAACAAAATTTTACTAGCGGCAATTTGTGCAGCTCCTTCCATTTTAGGACATTTGGGAATTTTGAATGGAAAGGCGGCAACGGCGTATCCGGATTTTCAGAAAGAATTAAGAGGCGCTGCACTTTCTGATGAATATGTAATACAGGATGGACACATTATTACCGCAAGAGGAATGGGCGTTTCCATTGAGTTTGGTCTTAAAATTCTTTCTGCGCTGACAACAGAAAAAACTGCACAGGGCATAAGGGAGAGTATCCAATGTCCTTAAATAGAAAAAAAGAGCTGCGAAAAATATTAATTCAGAAACGTGCCGGGGTAAAAAATCAATCAACGAAAAGTAAAGCGATACAAGATAAAGTTTTAGAATTGACCTGTTATCAGCGGGCAAAGCAAATTCTTTTGTATCGCACAAAAGGAACCGAAGTAGACACACGGTGGATTTGGCGTGAAGCAGTGAAAGATGGGAAAATGGTTTTGTTTCCGTTTTGCCCGCCCGATGGCAGTGATATGCGGTTTTATCAAGTGACGGCTATGGACGACTTTGTTTTAAGCAGCTTTGGTGTGTGGGAACCAAATCCAACACTTTGTAAAATGATGGAGTTGGCTCAAGATTCTTTATGTATTGTACCGGGACTTTCTTTTACTGAAAATGGATTTCGACTGGGATATGGTAAAGGATATTATGATCGCTTTTTGGCGGAACATAATATTTTTTCTGTCGGACTATGTTATGATGAAATGCTGGCGGAAAATCTTCCGATTGACCCCTTTGACCAAGCAGTGAACATGGTTGTGACTGATAAAAAAGTGATTACCGTGAAAGGATATTATAGAATATGAATGAAAATAATAAACCTGAAAATAGGCAAGCCGGCAGGCATATGTCAAATGCACCTAAAAGACCGACAACCGAGAACTTCAGATTAAATTTGACGGAAGAACAAATTGCGACCGGCCCTATTGGACCGCTGAGAGAT
>URPG01000171.1 GCA_900549675.1 uncultured Oscillospiraceae bacterium
TTGTCAAATTGGTGGTATTCACTGGATTCGTACGCTTTATTGCTATCCCGAGGCGATTACCGATGAATTGTTGGAAGTGATGGCAACGGAAGATAAAATCGTGAAATATATTGATATTCCGTTGCAGCATGCGTCAGGAAATGTACTAAAATCCATGCGGAGAGTAGGGGATAGACAATATTTGACCGCCTTAGTGAACAAGCTGCGGAAAAAAATTCCCTCGATTGTGGTGCGCACTACTTTTTTGGTTGGTTTTCCCGGGGAAACCGAAGAGGATTTTACAGAGCTTTCTGAATTTGTAAAAGAAATGCGGTTTGAGCGAATGGGATGTTTCCCGTATTCGCAAGAAGAAGGTACACCGGCTGCGGAAATGGAAGATCAAGTGGATGCAGATCTTAAAGAACGTCGGGCAGAAATTTTAATGGAAAAGCAAATGTACATTATGCAGGAAGACGGCGAAAAACTGGTCGGAGAAGAACTGGATGTTTTGGTAGAAGGTTATGACCGTTATGCTGAATGTTGGTTTGGCCGTTCTTACCGCGATGCCCCTGAAATTGACGGAAAAGTGTTTTTTACCTTGCAGGATAAAAAACCGGCTTTAGGCAGTATGGTGAAAGTAAAAATTAACGAATGCATGGATGCCGACTTATTCGGTGAAAGAATAGATTGATATTAAAACAGCAGAATTTCTCTGCTGTTTTTTATTCTGACTTCTAAAATGGACTAAAGCAACAACTTTTTTGCGGTTTGAGGAATATATTTTTCTTCACCATATATTTGGTATATCTTGATATTATAAAGCAGAACGTGTATACTGGGTAATGTAAAAACAAAGAAAGAAGGTAACGGTATGCCTTATATCAGTGTCAATCTCAGTTCGGCATTGTCTTCTGAAAAAGAAGAAATCTTAAAAAAAGAGTTTGGCGAACTCATTCAAACGATTCCCGGAAAAACAGAAGAACGTTTGATGCTGGAGTTTCAAGACAATTGCCGCCTTTGGTTTAAAGGGCAAAATAATGCGCCAATCGCTTTTATAAATGTCATGCTCTATGGTAAATCAGAACATGAATTTTATCAGGCTTTGGCGGATAAAACCATTGCTTTGTTAAATCGTGAATTAGATGTGCCGTCAGCCAATATTTATGTGAAATTTGAAGAAGTTCCCAACTGGTTTTGGGGATAATTTTTTGACGTGTATTTTTATACACGTTTATTTTTTTGATGATTGAATCAGTAGGGGGAAAGATAAAATGAGTAAAAAAGTAGCTGTAATTATGGGTAGTGACAGTGATTTTCCAGTTGTGTCAAGTGCCGTAAAACGTCTTAAAGAATTTGGTGTACCTGTAGAGGTTCATGTTATGTCGGCTCATCGAACACCGGAATTGGCTGCTGATTTTTCTAAAAATGCAAAATCCAATGGTTTTGGTGTCATTATAGCAGCAGCAGGCAAAGCAGCTCATTTAGCAGGTGTTTTGGCCGCTCATACCATAATTCCTGTTATTGGCATTCCCATTCAGTCTTCTACTCTTGATGGATTAGATGCGCTGTTGGCTACCGTACAAATGCCCTCGGGAATTCCTGTAGCGACTGTGGCTATTGGCGGGGCAGAAAATGCGGCTTTATTGGCTATACAAATTTTATCGCTGTCAGATGAAGGCTTAGCCGATAAATTGGACAAAATGAAAGAGGATATGCAAAATGCTGTAATCGCCAAAGATAATGCTTTGCAAGCCACTGTTGCTGAATTATAAATGAAACAAGTCCTAAATATGAACGTATAAATGAAATGGAAAGAAAGGGTAAACTATGAAAAAATTAGTGCTAAAGAAATATGCACAGCTAACCGTCCGTTCCGGGGTAAATCTAAAAAAAGGACAAGGCTGTTTGATTTATGCGCAAGTTGAACAGTATGAATTTGCCCGTTTAGTGGAAGAAGAGGCTTATAAAGCCGGTGCAGGCTGGGTTTATATGATGTGGATGGACCAACCTTCTTCAAAATTAAGATATAAATATGAAGATGTTGAAACGCTTTCACAGGTACAGGAATGGGAAAAAGCCAGACTGCAATATTTTGTAGACGAACTGCCGGCCAGAATATTTATTGAATCCTCTGACCCTGATGGTTTAAAAGGTGTGGACGTGGATAAAATGCAGTTGGTCAATGGCGCTGTTTCCAAAATTACGAAAAAATACCGTGACCAAATGGAAAATGTTCATCAATGGACCATTGTTGCTGTCCCTTCTGAAAAATGGGCAAAAAAAGTGTTCCCAAACGACCGTGTCAATACGGCTGTTGAAAAATTATGGGAGGCTATTCTGCAAAGCGTCCGCGTCAGTGAAGTAAACAATCCGGTAGCGGAATGGAATGAGCACAACGCAAACCTCAAAGCCAAATACGAGAAATTAAACAGCTATCATTTTGACTATCTGCACTATCAAAGTGAGAACGGAACAGACTTTAAATGTTGGCTAATTCCTGAGGCAAACTGGATGGGCGGCGGAGAAAACTTAAAAGACGGTACATTCTTTAACCCGAATATGCCGACTGAAGAAGTGTTTACTTCTCCGATGAAAGGAAAATGCGAGGGTACTTTGGTAGCTACCATGCCGCTTTCTTATCAAGGCAATGTGATTGAAAATTTCTCAATCACATTTGAGAACGGACGAGCTGTTTCTTGTAAAGCAGAAAGAAATCAACAGCTTTTGGAAAAAATGATTGCTATGGATGAGGGTGCCGCCATGTTAGGCGAATTGGCTTTGGTGCCGGATGATTCCCCGATTTCCAACAGCGGCATTTTGTTTTATAACACTTTATTTGATGAAAATGCCGCCTGTCATGTGGCTTTGGGACGTGGCTTTGACAATGTAATTGAAAACTATGAAAGTAAAACGCCAGAGGAAATTAAAGAAATGGGTATCAATGATTCTATCATTCATGTTGATTTTATGATTGGGTCTGATAAATTAAATATTACAGGATATACAAAAGACGGCAAACCTGTAGCAGTCTTTAAAAATGGTAATTGGGCAATTTAAGATTTTTGGAGGGTAAAATGAATAGTTTCAGCGATAGCTATAAAGCAGCAGGGGTAGATGTAACAGCAGGATATCAATCAGTGGAATTGATTAAAAAGCACATTGCCAGAACAAAGATAGACGGTGTGATGTCCGGTATCGGTGGATTCGGAGGGTTATTTCGTCCGAATCTTACCGGCATGAAAGAACCTATTTTAGTTTCCGGTACTGATGGTGTGGGAACAAAATTGAAGGTTGCTTTTTTAATGGATAAGCATGATACAGTGGGTATTGACTGTGTGGCGATGTGTGTCAATGACGTCGTTTGCAGCGGTGCAGCACCTCTCTTTTTCTTGGATTATATTGCCTGCGGAAAAAACTTTCCTGAAAAAATTGAGCAGATTGTAGCAGGGATTGCAGAGGGCTGTGTGCAGTCAGGCTGTGCACTCGTCGGCGGTGAAACAGCAGAAATGCCAGGCTTCTATCCCAAAGATGAATATGATTTGGCAGGGTTCAGCGTGGGAATGGTAGACAAAGAAAAAATGTTGGATACAGAAAAAATGGAGGCCGGTGATGTTTTAATTGGCTTAAAATCCTCTGGAATACATTCCAATGGGTTCTCGTTGGTTCGTAAAATATTTGAATTGTCTGAGAAGAATATCAATCTTTATATAGATGAACTGAGCATGACATTGGGCGAATCACTTCTCACACCCACTAAAATTTATGTAAAATCTGCATTGGCTGCGATTGATGCCGCCGACGTAAAAGCAATTTCACATATCACCGGCGGTGGATTTTATGAAAATATTCCGCGTATGCTGAAAAAAGGACTTTGCGCCAAGGTTGAAAAAGCTTCTGTTCCAATACTGCCGATTTTTAACGTCATGCAGGAAAAAGGGAAAGTTCCTGAACACGATATGTTTAACACCTTTAATATGGGGGTGGGTATGTGTATGGCAGTTGGTAAAGATACGGCACAAAAAGCAATAGATGTTTTGCAGGCTGCGGGTGAAACAGCATTTGTAATCGGTGAACTCAAAGAGGGAGAGGGGATTGAACTGTGCTGAGAATTGCAGTTTTGGTTTCCGGCGGCGGCACAAATCTACAGGCTTTAATTGACGCACAGTCAAAGGGGAAGATAATAGGAGGAGCATTGTCGCTGGTGATTTCCAGCAAAACAGATGCCTATGCACTGAAAAGAGCCGAATCCGCTCATATAAAAACGCTTACGCTGCTGCGCAAAGATTTTAACAGTGCAGATAAATACAGCCAGAAATTAGCGGAAATTTTGCAGGAAAACGGAATTGATTTAGTGGTTTTGGCGGGCTTTATGACCGTGATTTCAGATAGCTTTGTACAGGCTTTTAAAAATCGGATTTTAAATGTCCATCCATCTTTAATCCCTGCCTTTTGCGGCCAAGGTTTTTATGGTCTAAAAGTGCATGAGGCTGCTTTGGAGCGGGGTGTTAAAATCACAGGAGCCACCGTCCATTTTGTCAATGAAATTTGTGACGGCGGTCCGATTGTTCTGCAAAAAGCAGTAGAGGTGAAAGCGGGAGATACGCCGGATATTCTACAAACACGTGTTATGCAAGAGGCGGAATGGGAAATTTTACCGCAAGCTGTTTCTCTATTTTGCGAAGGTAGGTTAAAAGTGGAAAATGAGAAAGTAATTATTTTGGATAAAGGGGAATGACATGGGCTTTTTAAATATTCAAGCTGAACTAAGTGAAAACACCTATCCCGGCAGAGGTATTTTGATTGGAAAAAGCGAAGATTCACAGAAAGCAGTTATTGCTTATTTTATCATGGGCCGCAGTGAAAACAGCCGTAATCGTATTTTTGAGGAAATAGACGGCGGTATTCGTACACGTGCTTTTGATGAAACAAAACTTGAAGACCCTTCTTTAATTATTTATGCTCCCGTTCGGGTGTTGGGCAGCCAAACCATTGTTACTAACGGAGACCAAACCGATACCATTTATGAGCATTTAAAAACAGGCGGCACTTTTATCGAAGCTTTGCGAACATTGATTTTAACGGC
>URPG01000172.1 GCA_900549675.1 uncultured Oscillospiraceae bacterium
TGGCTTTCTCCTATTGAAGCTCTTTCTGCTTTCTCTGTCCAATATGTTTGACAAATCTACAACCGTATTTATTGCCGAAATTCGGCTGTATTTTTCAATTCAAATTTTATCATCTTCTAGATCGCGTAAAACATCACTAGGGACAATCATGCCCAGCAGTTTTTCCTGCTGAGTACCGTTTTCCGTGATAAAAATGACGGCAATGCGGCTATGTCTGCCTCTTTGGGTTTCAAATTGATTTCGTACCTGAATATAAGTTGCTTTCTTAGAAACAAACGCATAATTTTCCTTATGATTCTTGACAGACAAATACATTTCCAACTGTTCGATAGTGGTTTCCGGCGTAATTGGCTGTCCACCTGCCAGGATATAACGAAAAATACTTCCTGCACTAAAAACACCATAAAACAGTCCGTTTTTCATAACAGGAACATGAGAATAACCGTTTTTATCCATAATATCCATTAACCGCAGCACCTTATGAGAAAGAGAAGCTTTCATAATGTTTTCTCCGCGTACGGCATAGTCAAGCGCCAACGGCGGCTTACGAATGTACGACAAAATATCACGCATAGACTGCACCACGGGTTCAGAGGGTTCCACCACAGGCCTATTTCCGATGTTGGGGTTATGTGTGAGAAGATTTCGGATTTCACGGCACACATCCAATCTGGCACGCACCGGCTCACTTTCTGAGTCCTTGGAAAATTCCATAACCACGCTGGAATAGCGCCGCCTAGCGCCATGATATTTTTCTTCCAGTTCATCTTCCATTTGCTTGTACAAATCTAAAAATTCATATACATTCGTTGACATGCAGGTTCCCCTATCTTGATAACTTCTTATTTATTTTTCTGATTCAGCTTTTGAATTTTCTTTTGAATTTTCTTGCTTTTTTGCAGGTAATTCCGGCTCTTTATCTTCTGGCATCTCCGCACTGACATCGTTTGTTTTTTCTGTCTTTTCTTCTGTCAAAGCTTTTGTCTGAAGTGATTTCTGCAATTCTTCTCTTTGACTCTGCAATACCTTGATTTCTTCAATCAACAAATTTCTTTCTTTAATCAATTCATCACAAACCATGATTTGATAGGCAATCGAGCTATCCTTTTGCGCCAATACTTCTTTGTCATTTTCTTTTAAAGCTTTTTGTTCTTGTTCCAATTTTTTCAACTTATCTGTTAGCTCGGCCTTTTCTGCGGATTCCTTTTCAACTGCCTCTATTACCTTATCGATAAAAGCATCCACTTGTTCGCCTAAATACCATTTTCCTTTTGTCATGAACCGGGCTTTTTGCAGATTTTCTTTTGTCAGCCTCATGATAAATCCCCCACTCATCATTCTTTATTTTCGTTATTGATTTTATCCATCAAGCTCAGAAATTCTTCACGATCCATCATTGTATTCAGTAATTTAAATAGAGAATTTGATGGCATATTTTCCGGCAAACCCATATAAAAAAGCAATTTTTGCCGGTGGTTCCGGCTGTTTTCTGTCCCTGCCAATCCTGCTTCATAAAAATCGACACGGGTAATCGGTTCTTTCTGAACAAATTGTTCGGTGATTCCCTCTGCCCCTGCGCGCTGTAAGACTTCCAGCAAAATAGCCGAATCCATGCCCTCCACGCCGATTTTCCCCTCTTTAGAGCCTTCTTTTTTTCGCCGCTCTTTCCCCAAAACGTCAGGAATATAGGCATGCTTGATTTTTTCGGGAGAAATTGCAGAGGCTAGTTTTGCACGAATCATAAATCCCGCCGAATCACTATCTGTCAGCACAATAATCCCCGAAAAATCCGCTAATTTACGAATCAGCCGCAGCTTGTCCTTATCTTTAAAAATCCCAAATCCATTGGTAGGAATAATCACTGCATCCACTAAAGAGGACAGCTTAATCTTATCATATTTTCCCTCTACGATAATCGCTTCTTTAATTTTTATCAAAACTCTTTCTCCCCTTTGGCACAAAGCAAAAGCTTGGCAATGAGTGAATCCATTACGATTTTGGCATTAATTTTGGATCCTTTCAAGGCAAGATCTGTTTCCAACAAAATTTCAAGACTGTTTCGCAGCACTTCTACCGATAGCGGCTTGGCATTCCGCTCGGCCTTACGCAGACGGAATTCTTTTCCTTTATATTCGCCATATTCAGTCGGTGCGGAGGAAGAAAGCCCACTCTGCACGGCCGCTTTTACCCGCATCATATCAACATAAGCCGAAGATAATGCCGCCAAAACAGCCACCGGCTCTTCCCCGTTCTCAAACAACTGATGCATCAGCTGATAAGTTTTTTCGTAATACCCACCGACCAACGCGTCTGAAAGCAAAAATGCGGTCGTTTCTAAATTTTTAGTGACCAGCTTTTCAAGCATATCCCGTGTAATCTCTGCTCCGTTCGCAAAGGCACATAGCTTTTCCAATTCATTCATCAGTGCCTTTAGGTCCGCTCCCGTATATTCCACCAAACGGTCTGCATTCGTTTTTGTCAGCAGACACCCTCTTTTTTCTGCCTCACGAATAAGTCTTTTGGATAATTCACCCGGTTCTTTCGGTTTAAACTCTACCACCATTCCCTTAGCGGCAGCTTTTTTCAGAAAATTGTTCCATTTGGCGGATTTTTTTTTGCCCTGTTCGGTCGTTGGATAATAAAAAATGAGTACCGTGCTGTCAGATAAATCCTCTAGCAATTCATTTAGCTTGTTAAGTTCTGCTGCATTTTTTTCATCGACGTTCCAGTCTGATACCGCTACACACTTGCGTTCTGCCATTAACGGCAGTGCTGTCGCCGCATCGGCAATTTTATCAATATCCGCTTCCGCCGAAAATTCATTAAGGTTAAATTCTGAAAAATCCTGCTTTCCGGCTTTTTGAATGAGTGCCTTTGCCGCCCGTACCAACAAATATTTTTCTGCTCCATACAACACATATAAAGGGGCAAAATCAGACTTTGTAATCTGTTTTTTTAGTTCGCTTTCTTGTATCAAAGGCATTATTCTGCCCTCCTTATCTGAATTTTATGATGAGGAAAAATGTCGATATAGGTAACTCTCTGCTGATTCGACAAGATATACGTACCAGGTTTTACTTCTTCTGAAAAAATGACCATATTCTGATTTTCTGTCACCAAAGCTTCTTGGTGCGAAGATTTTTTTTCCAACGAATCTAATTTATCAGATTCTATTTCTGAAATTAGTGGTGCCGCTGTGGCGGCGGGAGGCACCTCGTGCCGAGAACCAATTTCCAATGAATCTAATTTGTTAGATTCTATTATATCATCTGTCAGCAGAACAGTAAACGGTGAATTTACCAATGAATTTTTTTGCGGTGTGATTAAGATATCCGTATCTTGTTCGTCGGCCGTGCCAATTTCCAACAAAATCCGCGTATTTTCGTAAGAAAGGGAGATAGAATGGCGCGTAATGCTCCATTCTATGGATTCCAACCAACTCGGCATTGTCTGCTCAGTATATTTCAGTTTAGGAATCCCCTGCCAATTTTCGCGTAAATTGCGGGGAAGATAAACATCATCCTGTATGGCTAATTGTGCGACGGGATAGCGTTTTATCACTTCATCAACTGCTGTCACGGTTTCTCTTGTGTCACTTGCCAGTACAATGCCGCTCACTTCGTTTATATTGTTTTGCATAAAAATATCTCTAATTGCATTGGGATTATACCCTTCCGCCGCCAGTATCACCGCTTTGTCATTCTGCATGACAAGCACACAAGGTGGTTCTCCCGATTGAGAAACCGCAAGAGTAATACTATTTTGGTATTTAAAATGATGCGAAATCACTGTAGTCATTAGAATTACCGCACTCATCACAAGAGCCGTTCGTTTGACGGCGACTGTAGGACGAATCCAAAACAGAATTGCTGTAATCAAAAGAATCGCACATAAAGCAATTAAACCAAACCCTTGCATAAATCCTATATATCCGTCCCATTCAGCCATTTGATTCACGGCCCAAATCGAAAATTTGGCGCAAATTCCCGTTAAAAAAGTAAACGGGACTGCCAAGGGCGGAAAAATCGCATGAAAAACCAACAGAAAAAAGGCAAAATAGAGCATGAGGGCAGACGGAATCGATAAAATCAGTGTTGCCAAAGGTCCTACCAAAGAAAGTCCGCCGAAAAGATAAATTTGAATGGGAAGAATAAACAAAGTAGCGGCTAGACTAACCGCCAACGAAGAAAGAATCGCTTTAACAATTCTTTTGAACTTATTGAATTTTTTGAAAGGCGACATCAATAAATCTTGCAGAGGTTTTGCAAACTTCAAAATTCCCAAAGTAGCAAATACGGAAAGCAAAAATCCAATATCTCCGCCAATTTGCGGTTGAAACAGACAAATGAACACCACTGCCAAGCCCAAGGTATTGACACTGTCGGATTCCCTATCCGCCAATTGTGCCAACAAAAATAGAATCGTCATTAGACCGCTTCTCAGTACCGAGCTTTGCAGTCCCGTCATCAATACAAAGGCAATGACAGCAAAAATTGTAATAAAATTAGCAAGCTTTTGAGGAATCTTGAAAAAGGATAAGAGCGCCAGTATAAACGCTGCCACCAATGTCGTATGCATACCCGAAACCACAAGCAAATGTGTCGTACCTGTTTTGCGGAATGCAAAATCAACGTCTGCGCTTACATCGGAGCGGTCGCCAATCAGCATGGCATTGGTAAGTGCCGCCTCTTCAGAGGGCAGCAGCAATTTTATTTGTTTTACCAAATAGTGGCTGAACTTCTCAAAATAATAGAGGATTGGTTTGTGTGGATTTGGCTTAATTTCGGCCTGATAATCCGACATATAGGCAGAAATCGGAATTCCTTTTGCCCAATATGAAGTTTTGGAAGAAAATCCAAATTTCTCTTGATGAGCAAAAAATTTCACAGTTGTTTTAATTTCGTCGTAAGGCTCGGCGTCAATAAAATTAGACGCCGACAGACGTAGCATGAAAGGCTTACATTCCACTGTTTTATCGTCGATTTTCAGTGCGGAAATCCTTACTTTATAATAAAAACGATTGAAACGGCTTTCCGGG
>URPG01000173.1 GCA_900549675.1 uncultured Oscillospiraceae bacterium
GGGATTGACAAAGAAATAAGAAAGTGATACTATTAAACCAAATATAAAATGCAATGAAAGAGAAACATTCTTGCTTTTTGTTTTTGACAGAGAATGTGTGCCGTTGGCTGAAAGCACACATCAAAAATATGCAAAAATGTACCGCCTCCGGAGCAGTCTGCTGAAATATTTTGAATTGTAAGGCAGAACGGTGAACCTCCGTTATCGGGTAAATTGAGAAAGAACCACATCGTTTAGCCGATGAAAGTTCTTTAAAATTGGGTGGAACCGCGGGAGAATCTCGCCCCTGTGCAAAGATTGAATTTGCCGGGGGCTTTTTTGTTTTCCGGCAGAAAAGAGGGTTGATTATGATTCATATTCATTTAAAAGGTGAAGTAAAAGAATTTGATTCGGGCATTACGCCCATGGAAATTGCGAAAGGAATCGGAGCAGGTCTTTTTAAAGCCGCCTGCGCTGCGAAAATTGACAATAAAGTGGTGGATTTGCGCACACCGATTACAAAAGATTGTTCACTTGAAATTTTAACATTTGACGATGAAGAAGGAAAAAAAGCATACTGGCACAGCTCCTCTCACATTTTGGCACAGGCAGTAAAACGTCTGTATCCGGATGTTCAGCTTTCCATTGGACCTGCTATTGACAGTGGTTTTTATTATGATTTTGGGTTCAGTTCTCCGATTACGATGGAGGATTTGCCGAAAATAGAGGCTGAAATCAAAAAGATAATCAAAGAAAATCTGCCGATTGAGCGTTTTGAACTACCTGCTGAAGAGGCAAGAGAGGCACTGAAAGGACAGATTTACAAAGAAGAACTGATGGCAGAACACTTGGATAAAGGTGAGATTATCAGCTTTTACAAGCAGGGTGAATTTACTGATTTATGTGCCGGGCCGCACTTGGCATCAACCGGTTTGGTGAAGGCTGTTAAGCTGACCTCCATTACGGGTGCGTATTGGCGGGGTGATTCCGAAAAAGAAATGCTGACAAGAATTTATGGCATTTCATTCCCGAAAAAGGCTGCTTTGGACGAATATTTGGAAATGCTCGAAGAGGCCAAGAAACGTGATCACAGAAGATTAGGACGTGACTTGGAGTTATTTGCGATGCTCGAGGAGGGTCCGGGATTCCCATTTTTCCTGCCCAAAGGGATGGTACTGCAAAATTTGCTGATGAAATATTGGCATGAGGTCCATGATAAGGCTGGATATCTTGAAATCTCCACACCCATTATGCTGAGCCGCCATTTATGGGAGAACAGCGGTCACTGGGATCACTATAAAGACAATATGTATGCCACTAAAATTGATGAAGAAGATTTTGCCATTAAGCCTATGAACTGTCCAGGTGGTATGTTGGTTTATAAGACTAAAATGCATTCCTATCGTGATTTGCCTTTGCGGATGGCTGAAATCGGCTTAGTACACCGTCATGAGCTTTCAGGTGCTTTGCACGGACTGATGCGTGTGCGTTGTTTCCACCAAGATGATGCGCACATTTTTATGACGCCGGAGCAAATGAAAGAGGAAATTCAAAACGTCGTCAAATTGATTGACAGTGTGTATGCAACATTTGGTTTTGAATATCATATCGAACTTTCCACCATGCCCGACGACCATATCGGTGATGAAAAAACTTGGATACAAGCCACTGAAACGCTGCGCGACGCCATTGTAGGATTGGGCTACGACTATAAAATCAATGAAGGCGACGGTGCTTTCTATGGTCCTAAGCTCGATTTCCATTTAAAAGATTGTCTGGGCAGAACCTGGCAGTGCGGAACGATTCAATTAGACTTCCAAATGCCGGAACGTTTTGAGCTTGAGTATACGGGTGCTGACGGCAAAAAACACCGCCCGATTATGATTCACCGTGTAGCTTTTGGCTCGATTGAACGCTTTATTGGCATCCTGATTGAGCATTTTGCAGGAGCATTCCCCATGTGGCTGGCACCTGTACAGGTTAAAGTTTTGCCGATTGCCGACCGTCACCATGAAGAAGCGAGAGCCTTGCAGGTTAAATTAGAGCAGGCCGGTCTGCGTTGTGAACTGGATGATAGAAGTGAAAAAATCGGTTATAAAATCCGTGAAGCACAGATGCAAAAGATTCCTTATATGATAGTGCTTGGGGATAAAGACATTGAAAGCGGCACAATTTCTGTTCGTCACCGCAAAGACGGTGATTTAGGCTCTATGAAAGCAGAAGAATTTGTGGCAAAGGCATTGGCTGAAATTGATACAAGAGAGATTCGCTAACCATGAAATTAAGGAACCGCTAAAAACGGTTCCTTCTTTGCGGTTTATTGCAAATTAAATAATACGTCTGCTTATTAGAATAGACTAGAGTAGGCAGCAAAAGCTTTTGTATAGTTTATAAACACAGAAAAAGGGTCTTGCTAAGACACAAGACCCTCATTTTTAAATGCAATTATTATTGTTCAACATCCATGCAGCCATCAGGAAATTCCGGAGAGCAAACAATTTCTTCTGTGCTTTGCAGCAGAATCTCATTTTGAGGTTCTTTGATTTCAGTTGATTCATTAACTTTGTTATTCATCATCATGATACCTCCATTTTATTGTGTTTTAGTTGTTATAATTTCAATAGTGATTCTTAATATTGAAATTATAACACGTATTTCCTGAAAATGCAAGTAGAATATAAAATTCTTTCAAAAATAAACACACAGCTGAATATGATTTGTTTTCAACAAACCAGATTCAAGCTGCGTGTTTATCAAAGGAATGAAGTTCTTATTCTTAGAAACAGAATCCAAAAAGCTTGCAGATCATTTCAAAAAGTGATTGGCAGTTCATAACAACAAACCTCCTATAAGTAATGTTTATCGGACAAACAAATAGTAACAAATTTTTAACTTTTTTTCAAATGCAATATTTGGTGAAATTGGAAAGGATACAGCAAAAGCATGGCTGAAATGTTCAGCCATGCTTTTAATGGACTATAAAATCTTACAAAGGAATAAAAGTATCCAATTAAATAAGATTCTGTAAAAATGATACGGCCGTTCCGATATCTTTTTCGGGATTGTCGCCAACTTCTCGCTCAATGGTTAAGTAGCCTTGGTAGCCAATTTCATGTAAAGCCTTGAGATAATTGGGAAAATCAACATCACCCTGCCCCAAGGGAAGTTCGATAAAGGCATTGGAGGAGAGCATATCATTTTCTTCTAAATGATAGATAATCTCGGGACTGACATCTTTTAATTTCCGTCCGTCCTTGGCGTGCGTATGGACGATATAATCTTTAAGCGTATAAACCGCTTTCACAGGGTCGTCACCGGTGACCATTACAAAGTTAGCGGGGTCAAGGTTGACAGAAACACCCTTGGAATTGAGTTGGTCTAAAAATTCTTTCAGCACGTCCGCAGTTTCGGGGCCGGTTTCAATGGCAAAGTGAGCGGAGATGCTGTCCGCATATTCGGCAAGTTCTGAGCAAGCCTCCAGCATAATTTGATAGCGAGGGTGGTTTTTATCTGTGGGAACAACACCGATATGGGTGGTGACAACGTCGGTTTCCAAATCTTTTGCCAAATCCAAAATGCGTTTGGATTTTTCAATAAGAGAGGGATTGAGTTCAGCATCGCCAAAACCCTTGCCCAAGTCGCCGCAAAGTGCTGAAAAAACCATATTTTTATCTTTTACCAAAGATAGAATTTCTTTTCTTTTGGCAGAAGTCAGTGATTCGGGAGAAAAATCACCGCCGGTTGCCCGGGTTTGAATTCCGCTTGCGCCCAGTTTGTGAGCTTTTTCCAAGGCAGTGAAAAAATCTGTTTGAAAAGAGTCAGTAATAATTCCAATTTTAAAAGGATACATCTTGCCACCTCATTGAATTAAGTTTAATTTCTTGTCTTTGCTCGGATGAATCATAAATTGCCTGCATCATTTCTGCGGTGACAATGACCGTGTCAATGTGTGAGGGCAATTTTTCACCGGTTTGGATGCAACGGATAAACGAATCAATTTCATTCTGGAACATATCAGTCATTTTAAAATCAGGAGTGTAGGAGATTAAAGAATTATTTTCAGTGGTATAAACTGTAAATTGTTTTCCGTATTGCAGACGGATACCGGCTTTACTGCCCAGAAAATCGATATACTGCTCCGATTCTCCGATATTCTGTGCCCATGCACCATTCAGCGTGATAACGGGACCCTCGGTACGAATCATAGCCGTTACAGAGTCATCAACGTCATAAATACCGTTCAAATCAGGCGGACCCGCCCACATATCCTTGTAGGTATATCCTTTTAAATCTTTACCCAATTGTGAAAACGTTTGGCCGGTAACCGTTTGTACGGCAGGGTCGCCGCAGCAATACATAACGATATCCAGATAATGAACACCCCAATCGATCAGAGCGCCGCCGCCGGCAATAGCTTTTGTAGTAAAAGCACCGCCGAGTCCCGGAATAGACCGATGAGCCCGAAAGCTGGCATAGACCTGGTAAACTTCTCCCAGCTTGCCTTCATCAATATAGGCTTTGATTCGGTTTACACTGTCATTAAAACGGTTTACGACACCAATATTCAGCACTTTTCCGCTTTCATGCTGTGCTTTTTGCATTTCAAGCGCTTCTTGATAGGTGCGGGCGGCGGGTTTTTCGCAAAGTACGTTTTTTCCGGCTTTTAGAGCATCAATAGTGATGGCAGCGTGTACGTTGTTGGGCGTGCAGACGGAGATCGCATCGACCTCGGGGTCGTTTAAGACCTCGTGGTAGTCTGTGACGGCGGTACCGCAGTTGTATTTTTCCACAGCCGCCGTTGCTCTTTCGGGGAGAATATCACAGAAATATTTGATTTCTGTTTCTTTGTTGTTGAGATAAGCTGGAATATGGGCGGCGTTGGCAATGGTACCACAGCCAATTACAGCAACTTTCATTATGAACTCCTCCAATCAAATGTCCTTTCTATATTGATAGGACTTTATACGATGATTATAACATCGCTTCTTTTACTTGCAAGAGTTATTTGTCAAAAAC
>URPG01000174.1 GCA_900549675.1 uncultured Oscillospiraceae bacterium
TGTCAATATCATGAGTTTTTCGGTTTTTATCTATAATTGTATTACCATTGACAAAACTTCTTTCGAGATGGCAGAGCGTATCCGTGCAGATTATCTGAAAACCCACCCTTTACCGGATGAAGATACCATGGAACGCATTCGTTTATGCGAACTGGCACAAGACATAGCGGACGAGTGTGTAATCTGTGACCTCATTTGTAAATAAGCTAAAGTGCCCTGCCAGTTTGTAGCGGGGCACTTTTTACTATAAAACTTATAAAATCATTTTTATTTGATTTTCTACTCAACCTCTTGCATATCGTGCTGGATACCATTTTTGAAACCATGCCGTAAAAATGCCCATAAGTGCAGGTAAAACAGAATTTATTAGTCCAACATAGGGAGATAATTCCGTCCCCATAAGGATATAAGTCCAAATAGGCGTTAGAAGGTAAAGAACGCCCCAAGCCATTGTCAAAATTCGATTCGTGCTGATAAAAAGCGGATTAGAGAATGCTTTTTCTTCACCATAGTTATTTGCACTGTAAGGAGCAGTAAGAGGTATTTTGGGGAACGTACCAATAAGCCACATCAATCCAAACAGTAAATAACTGACAGGAAGTATCACTCTTGGGCTTGCTCCAAGTAACACTGCCAACGAAAGACCTGCCACCATAGGGATACTGATTTGCTCATACACAACAGGACAAAACCTAGTCCATAATATCGGAATAAGTACCGCCGTTGTAATTCCAAGTACACTACCGATTATAGGATGAATAGCGATTGCAGTCCAAATGACAATCCACGGAGCGAGTAATAATAGCATATTTGTTTTAGGTGCGGGTTTAGGCACAGTTGTCTTTGGCGACGATTGTGCGCCAAACAACTCATCCCATTTTAGCATAAGATCAAAATCCCCCACAACTTTATAGAGTCGTTGGAATAGTGCTTCTTGCCCGGTGATTTCACCACGGGCAATGGAACGCCAGACCGAATAAGGTGTTTCGATTCGCGTTGTATATGAGCGAAATCCTTCCGTTATAACTTCTGAACCTTGTTTTGTCAGCAGTATCTGGTAGGTTTTATCGATATCTGTATAATAAAATTCTATCACACGCTCTATACCGTCTGGATGATATAAAGCAGCCATCTGTTTTGTGAAATTCAAACTGTCATCTTCTATAATTTCCGAATGGCTCTGCCTATCGATTCCCCATGAGGCATCTGCCATTTTTTCAAACACTTCTCGAGGATAAAGAGGCTCTTCCAGCTCGGACTGCGTTTCAGGAAGAATTCCTCCGGCAGCATATTCCGTTCCTGCACGGCGAACAATTTCCAAATAGGCATCTGTGCGCGCTTTCAGCTCCGGTACACGGAACAGTTCACCCTGACCGCAGCAAATGCTTATATACCTGTCTTTACCAATAAAGCGGTCAAACATAGCGTTAACAGATTCATAATTACCCTTTGGCGTCCAAAAACCGCAGGTAGAAAGAAGAATATGCTTCTGCTGGCTTAAATCATACCGTGAGGGATGCCCACCTCCCTCGACACCTTGTGCCATAAAGGGCAAATTCAATGGTAGTTGCCGGTCTATTAAATTTTTCATTCCACCGGGAACATTAAAATAATACAAGGGGAAAGACCAGATAATAATATCAGCCGTAATCATTTTGGAAAGAACTTCGTTCATATCATCTTTGATTACACACTTACCCGGCGTTTTACTCCAGCAAGCAAAACAACCAAGACAAGCTTTGATATCTGTTTTTGTGACATCAATTATTTCTACATCTGTCCAACCTGTTCCCTCTAAAAAAGAGCGCGTTAAACAAAGTGTATTGCTTTGTTCTCCTTTAGGAGAACCGTTTAAGACCAATATTTTCATTCTTTTTCCTCCTCCAGCATGGCAATTGCTTGATCTGCCCAATTAATGCTGGCGGTATAGAAGGATTCACCATAAAGAATGGAAAGATTCCAAAATTTTGTTTTTTTCTCATCGCCTAAAGATACGCCATATTCAGAGCTTGATGTATGTGCAGCATAGAGAGAATTTTTGCTTTCCAGACATTTATCACGATAAAAGCGGAGCATCTCTAAGGACTGCTCAATACTTATTTCTCCCCCAAAGAAAATGCGCATAAGAAAGGCACTCTTTACACCCATTGCATCAGCAATATCCGCCTCAGGAAGCGACAGCCAGTTGATAAGTTCATTTCTTCCGCTGTCTGTTATGGTGTACACTCTTTTATTTGGCTTTTCAGTTTGCAGAACACGCTTACTGCTCAGCCAACCGTTTTTCTCCATTACATCTAACTCACGGTATATTTGGCTGGTTTTTGCCTTCCAAAAAAATGCAAGAGAAGCCTTAAAAGCCTTATCTAATTCATATCCCGTCATAGAGCCATAATTTAAAAGACCTAATATTCCATGTTTAAGAGACATAGCCAAACCCCCATTGTTTATATTCAACTTATTTAATATAACACAAGTTTAATATAAATGTCAATACAGCGCTGCAGTATTTAAATTTTGTACAAACGAACGAACAATTGGATTCTGTTCCTTTGAAATTTTCAGAAACATTTATTAGCGATTTTCGTCTTGGTGCCAAAATGATGATAGAGGTATTCGAAAATAGCAATAAAAAAGAAGCATGATGCAAGTACCAAAACTTTACTAGAACTCTTTACAGCTACTTTCAACTATGCTACTATAAAATCATATCTTTGAACCTTGACAAATGAACAACGTATCCCGCAATGCAACGTGAGCATTGGGCGAGCGACAAGCCGAAGGGCGCTGACGGATTTTAATATCCGGCGATAAACCTTGCGGCTGTTACTGCTGTGTGGTACAGCAGGATTGCAACGACCTCAATGCACGATTATGATACTTCTGCCGTGGCGGCAGGCCTGAAAGACGGCAACATGCATCACCCCAGTTTGAGAAAGAATTGGGGGCGGCTGTTATGGGATTTGCATAACCGGCAAATCGGCATTGTGGACTGGAAAACCTTTTTATTACGCTTTTGTTATTTTTATGAATGTCTGATTTTTAAAAAGAAACAGCCGGTTCCAAGGGGATAGTGTGTTCATTTGCAAAATAAAATTGTGACTGAGTAACTCTGTGTGATTTTTCGCACAGAGTTACTTTGTGTCCATTTGAGGGTAAGAGTGCAAAACTGCCTATATAGGGTATTTTGCACTCTTGCCCTCTTTTCTTTTTGCGAAGAGCGACAGACAACGGGGACAGATTCACACCCGGAGGGTGTGGCAAGCGTCCTATCTGTCGGACATCCGTCCTCGCCCCTTGCGGTGCGCAGATAGTTTTCCTGCTCCGCAGAAGTGAAAAGCGCAAATGCTTTTGACTCTTGGAACTCCATTCAGAAAGGAGTGCTCCCATGAACAAAACCCATAAAATTTCGTTTCGGGTGTCTGACTATGAACATAAGCTCGTTCAGTCTAAGGTCAAAAAGTCAGGTATTCGAATGTCCGATTTCTGCCGTTACGCTGTGCTGGGGAAGGAAATCCGCACCGTCAAGGGACTGGACAAATGCAGTTACAATGCAGGCACAGCTTTCTGCTGTGCTGGAACGCATTTACATAGTGCTGGGAGGTGATGAAGATGGCGATTGTCAAACCGATTAAAGTGCGTGTCGGGAACCTTGCAGGACTGCGGGCGGTGCTGGACTATATCAAGGACGACCGAAAGACCCAAAACGGCGCACTGGTCCACTGCAAGGACTTGCTAAAGGATAAGGAATACCAGCAGATGGTTATTACCAAACGTGTCTTTCATAAGGGCACAGGACGGCAGTATGCTCACTTTGTGCAAAGCTTTGACCCAAGAGATAACGTATCCCCTGAACTGGCATACAAAATCGGTCAGGAGTTTATCAAACGGTATGAGCATTTTCACGGCTTTCAAGTGGTGATGGCGGTACATACGAATGAACAGCATATGCACATACACTACCCAGCAGGTTGATGTCTATTTCAACTTTGTGGGCAAGATTTAGAGAAGAGAAAGGCCGTAGGACTTAAAATCCTACGGCAAATCTTAAAAACTGAAAACATCCTTATTGACACGGAGCGTTAAATTACCGTGGTTTTTTAATCTGCGCATTTTGATGTCTGTAATGTTCAAAATAGATTTCCTTTTTAAATTTAAAGTTAAATTTTGTTTTTGATTTCCAATCCAAAATATTGTGTGTAGATATCTTTTATCATAGAAAATATAGAAAACAAACTTTTTCTGCCCACACCTCCACATAAATAACAGCCTTCTAAAATGAAGTGTATTTTACAATAATTCTATTTTCGTAGTTTGAGGTAAATATATAAAATATTTTTCGTTTTTTTCTTCTAGATAGGGAGATTCATTATCCTCCAATATTCTATAAATTATGGTATTTTCACTATAAAGAGTCGTAACGGTTTCACCTTTATCTTCGGTGAAGATAATTACAACAAAATAGCAGTCTGCTTCATCAATAATATACGGTAAAATAAATCTTGAAGAATCAAAAATACTTCTTATTTTGTTTTTAATTATTGTTTGATATTCATTGGTTTGGGTTGCAACAGAGGGATTCTCTTGGCGGTTACAATAGTCCACTAGAAATGAAAAAGTAATGGAAAATACTGCAATGACAATAGAACTATAACTTAGTATTTCCCTCGAATCACCTGATAAAAATGCGAGTATGCAAATGAAGATAGAAGTTAGTGACAAGATACAACTAATGACAGAGAACAAAAAACAATTTTTCATATTTTTACTCCTGTTAAAATTTTTTTAAAAAAGGTATAAAGGTGCGCTTTAAAATGGCTTTGAAAAGTCAATTTAAAGCGCGCTTTTATTTGTTTATTTTAATTATTATATGTATATGCAATATGAGGTTAGAAATTAAATTTATACTAGTTTCTACTAAAAAT
>URPG01000175.1 GCA_900549675.1 uncultured Oscillospiraceae bacterium
TTCCTCTCAAGCCATAGAAACAGGAAAAACTTCTTTTTCAATTCCCTTTAACCGACAGGAATTGGCGGAATACCTCTCTGTTGACCGCAGTGCTTTATCCAACGAACTTTCAAAAATGAGAAAAGAGGGTATTCTAAATTTTAACCGCAATTTTTTCACACTGCTAAAAATATAAAAGAACCCAGCGGCTGCGGGTTCTTTTTTTATGGCTATGTTTTAAAATTTATTCATATTCAACAACACTAGCCCATTTGATGAGAAGTTCTTTTTCTTCAGGTTTACCTTTAACAGATTGTGAGGCAGCTACAATCGGCAGCCATTTTTGTACATACTGCTTGGCTGTATCACTTTTCTGACAGAATAAATCCAAATATTTTTCAGCTAAATCAATTTGACCTTTTAAATGGAACAGAAGATAGGTTCTTGCCGCATCAGCACTGGCATTGCCCTGTGTGGCATGCGACCAATCCAAAATACCATAATTGCCGTTGTCATCCAACAGTACATTGCTGGGGTTGAAATCACCGTGGCAAAGTTTGGTATGTTTCGGCATACTCTCCAATCGAGTATGCAGTTCGTATCGAGTGGTTGCATCCAATTCGGTTTCTGAGATTTTACGTTTCATTTTGTCTTTCAGCTTGTTGAGCAACGGAACTGTTTTTCCATGCATTTCCAACTGAATATCTACAAATTTTTCTAAATATTCATCTGTTTTTTCCGGATTTGCTTTCATTAATTCCGTGATTGTCTTACCTTTCAAGAAAGTCATGACAATTGCCCACTTATCTCCGACCTTGGAAACCTCTACCACTTTTGGCGTGGGCAGTCCGGTTTCTTCCACTCTGGCAAGGTTCAACGCTTCATTTAAAATATCAGCTTTTGAAAAATTTCCATCAAAAACTTTTACTACGTTGTCACCATCTCGATAGATTTTTTTTGAGGATCTCTCGGCAATAATTTGATCAAGCTTCATGTTTACCTCTCCCTTTATTTAGTTCCATAATAGGCATCCAGATAAATTTGCTTGATTTCGCTCATTAGCGGATATCTTGGGTTCGCACCTGTGCACTGGTCATCAAAGGCGTTCTCCACCATTTCGTCTAGTGTTGCAAGGAAATCAGCTTCACGGATGCCGTATTCGGCGATGGTTTTCTTTACGCCCACTTTAGCTTTCAAATCTTCAATGGCGGCAATGTATTTTTCAAATGTGTCGTCGTCGTCTTTACCGAAGATTCCCATAAAGTTTGCGCACTCGATATAACGTTTTTTAGCATGCGGATATTGATACTGCGGGAAAGTACCCATTTTGGTCGGTACTTCTTCTGCATTATAACGAATTACATTGGTAAAAATCAACGCATTGGCAAGACCATGCGGTAAGTGGTGATAAGCACCCAACTTATGAGCCATAGAGTGGTTTAAACCTAGGAATGCATTGGCAAATGCCATACCTGCCATACAAGAGGCTTCTGCCATCTTTTCTCTGGCATAAGGGTCTTTTGCACCGTTTTCATAAGCAGACGGCAGATACTGCATAACATTTTTCATGGCTTTTAAGGCTAAGCCATCGGTAAACTCAGAGGCCATAACAGAAACATAAGCCTCTGTTGCATGGGTAAGAACATCTAAACCGGATGCACAGGTCAAGCCTTTAGGCTGGTGCATCATATTATCGGCATCTACAATTGCCATGTTGGGGAGCAGTTCATAGTCAGCCAAAGGATACTTAATGCCTGTTTTTTCATCTGTGATAACCGCAAAAGGTGTTACCTCAGAGCCGGTACCGGAAGAAGTAGGAATCGCAACAAACATTGCCTTTTCGCCCATTTTGGGGAATTTATAAACACGCTTGCGGATATCCATGAAATCCATTGCCATTTTGGGGAAGTCTTCATCAGCTTCGGGATGTTCATAAAGAACCCACATAATTTTACCGGCGTCCATTGGAGAACCACCGCCCAGAGCAATGACGACATCCGGGTTGAATGCTTTCATACGCTCAGCACCTTCTCTGGCACAAGCCAAGGTCGGGTCCGGTGCAACATCAGAGAAACAGGAATACTGAATGCCCAATGCGTCTAACTTATCGGTTAAAGGCTTGGTATAGCCGTTTTCAAACAAGAATTTATCGGTAACAATAAAGGCTTTTTTGCAGTTGTATTCATCTTTCAGTTCATTCAAAGCAACCGGCATACAACCTTTTTTAAAGTAAACTTTTTCGGGAGCACGGAACCACAGCATATTTTCTCTCCTCTCGGCAACGGTTTTGATATTTAACAAGTGTTTAACGCCAACGTTCTCTGAAACTGAGTTGCCGCCCCATGAGCCGCATCCCAAGGTTAAAGATGGCGTTAATGCAAAGTTATAAAGATCACCGATACCACCATGAGAGGTTGGTGTGTTAATGAGAATACGGCAGGTTTTCATAGCGGCTGCGTGTTTCTCGATTTTTTCTCTTTCAGCAACATCTACATACAGACAACCTGTATGTCCCAAGCCGCCGTCTTCTACAAGCTGTTCTGCTTTTGCAAGAGCATCATCAAAATTCTTTGCTTTATACATCGCCAAAACAGGAGAAAGTTTTTCATGTGCAAATTCTTCGGAAATATTGACACTTTCGACTTCGCCAATTAAAATTTTGGTAGCCTCGGGTACTTTCACGCCGGCAAGAGCGGCGATGGTAAACGCAGACTGACCGACAATTTTAGCATTTAAAGCGCCATTGATGATAATGGTTTTACGAACTTTTTCGATTTCATCTTTATTAAGGAAATAACAGCCGCGCTTTTTAAATTCATCTTTAATGGCTTTATAAATACCCTCTAAAACAATTACAGATTGTTCAGAAGCACAAATCATACCATTGTCAAAGGTTTTAGAATGAATAATAGAGTTGACAGCCAAGAGAACATCGGCAGTATCATCAATCACAACAGGTGTATTACCGGCACCAACACCCAGAGCAGGTTTACCGGATGAATAAGCAGCGCGAACCATACCGGGACCGCCTGTGGCAAGAATGGTATCAGCCTCAGCCATAATGGTATTGGTCATCTCCAAAGAGGGCTCATCAATCCAAGCAATAATATTTTCAGGTGCACCGGCTTTCACAGCGGCCTCTAACACAATTTTAGCTGCTTCAATGGTACATTTTTTAGCACGGGGGTGTGCACTGATAATAATACCATTGCGTGTTTTTAGTGAAATCAAAGTTTTAAAGATAGCCGTGGATGTCGGGTTAGTCGTTGGAATAACCGCAGCAATAACGCCGATAGGATCAGCGATTTTGGTAATACCGGCGCTTTCGTCACGCTCAATAACACCACAGGTTTTGGTATCACGATATGCATTATAAATATACTCGGCGGCATAATGGTTTTTGATAATTTTATCTTCTACAATTCCCATGCCGGTTTCTTCAACCGCCATTTTTGCCAGCGGAATTCTCATGCTGTTGGCAGCAGTAGCAGCGGCATAAAAGATTTTATCAACTTGCTCTTGTGTGTAAGTGGCAAAAATCTTTTGCGCTTCGCGAACTCTTGCAATGGCTTGTTGTAAGCTTTCAACACTATTTACTGGTTCATATACTTTCTTTTTCATAAAATAATCACCTGTTCTTTTTATTTTGCTGATTGGTGGATGGTCGAATGAATATAGTTATAGTTTTCACAAACTTAACTTTGATAATATTTTAACATTCTGCGCAGAATTTGTAAATAGGACGAACTTACAACCAGTCTGAACAATGTAGAATTATTTTATGCAATTATACCATACCTAGCACATAAAAGAAAGAGAATTCTTTCAATCCTACAATTATGTCACTTTCCTGTGCTTTAAAATTTGCAAAATTTTGCGGCTGACCATCCAAGCAGCAACAATAGAAACCACATCCTTAATGATATAGGGGACAGAAACCAACAAGAAAGATTCTGCCCATGTTCTATGTGTCACTGCCGCAAATTGAATGACACCTAAAAAATGGCAAATAGCAAGCCCAAACACTCCTAAAACCATGGCTTTTGTTATATTTTGAGATTTCTTTGCCATGCCGCAAAGAATAGCCAAAAATAAAAATCCCCACAAAAAACCTCCTGTCGGACCGGCAAACTGACCGATTCCCGCTCCAAAACTCGAAAAAACAGGTAATCCAACTGAACCAATTGCCCAATATAAGACAATGGAAATCGCCGATAGCTTAGGCCCTAAAATAAACCCGCAAAGGGCTATTCCCAACGTCTGCAAGGTCGTAGATACACCTGTGGGCATGGGAAAGCTAATCCATGTGCACACAATGATAACTGCTGTAATCATCGCAACCATCGTCATTTTTTGAATATTCTCTCTCTGTTTCACCTAATTTCCTCCTCTTTTTTTCATCATTCTTTTTAAGGATTCTTTATCCACTGACGCCTCACCGGAGGAGTATTTTTTGATTTCCCCACTATCCAAACGCAAAATAAGCTCTGCTTTATTGCTGATGCCGATGACACGCCCTTTCTCTTTGGAATTTCCCTGTATCACACTGATATTAGCATCTGTTAAAATTGAACGCCGCTGGTATTCTGTCATATATTTACACGCCAAGAGTTCATCATATAAAGCTTTGAACCTTTTCAAAATTTCCGCCGTCAAACGCACCTTGGCTCCTTCCGGCGGTTCTTCAGGAAATACAGCTCCTGCAATTTCTGCTATCTCGAGAGGAAAACCGCCTTCTTTAACTGCAAGGTTTATCCCAATTCCCAAAACAACATAATTGACACTTCCGCTTTCAAAATCAAGGGAGGCTTCGGTTAAAATCCCGCAGACCTTTTTACCTCTGCAATAAATGTCGTTCACCCATTTAATTCCTGTTTCAAAACCGCTTATTTTTTCTATCACCTCACTTACAGCCACGGCAGCGG
>URPG01000176.1 GCA_900549675.1 uncultured Oscillospiraceae bacterium
TTTAATTCCTTGGCAAAGGGTGGCACAGACAACAGGTGCTAAATTAGAATATCTTTATCCGGATGAAAAAGGGTTCTTTTCTAATGAAGAATTGCAAAATAAAATCCATTCGGATGTTAAAATTGTGTCCATTCATCATGTTTCTAATGTTTTAGGTTCACTTTCTCCGATTGACAAAATCGTGGAACTGGCTCATTCAGTTGGAGCAGTTGTCGCTTTGGATTGCGCACAAAGCTTACCTCATATGCCTGTAAATGTACAGGCACTGAATGTTGATTTTGCGGCTTTTTCCGGCCATAAAATCTATGGTCCCATGGGTATTGGCGTGTTATACGGTAAAAAAGAATTATTAGAGAAAATGCCGCCTTTTATGAGCGGCGGTGATATGATTGATTTTGTATCCGAGCAAGAAAGTACCTATGCTCCCCTGCCTCGAAAATTCGAATCTGGCACTCGTAACGTAGGCGCTGCTGCCGGTTTAAGTGCTGCAATTGATTATATTCAAGCTTTAGGCTATGAAAACATTCAAAAGCATGAACATGAATTGATGACATATGCCTTGACAGAGCTTACCAAACTTCCTTATATTACGATTTACGGCACAACAGATCCTAAATATCGTTTCGGCGTTATTGCTTTTAATATAAAAGATGTACACCCACATGATACCGCCACGATTTTAGGAAATGACGAAGTTGCCATTCGTGCGGGACATCACTGTGCACAGCCATTAATGCGATTCTTACATTCAACGGCCTGCTGCCGTTTAAGCTTTGGTGTCTATAACAGCAAAGAAGACATTGACAGGCTGATTGAAAGTATAAAAAATGTTAGGAGAGTAATGGGTTTTGAATCTAAATAATATTTATACCGAAATTATTACGGAACACAGTCGTTCTGGTCATAATAGACACCATATTGAAAATCCTACCATGGTGACCAATGGAATTAATCCCAGTTGTGGTGATGAAATAACCTTGGAAATTCGGGTAAAAGATGGTATAATAGAAGATGCTTCATTTGTAGGTGATGGCTGTGCCATTTCTATGGCCTCAACTTCTATCATGATCGACATGATTAAAGGGAAATCAGTGGATGAGGCTCGTAAGCTGGCCCGCTTATTTATGGATATGATCCATGGTAAAGTCACCGACGATGATGAATTGGAAGCCTTGGAGGATGCTTTGTCTTTAAAGGATATCTCTCATATGCCGGCTCGTGTAAAATGTGCGGTTTTATCTTGGCATACTTTGGAGGAAAGTCAAAAAGACAGTTAGTCCAAGGATACCGGATTTTAAATAATGGAGGAAGAAAAATGGGAAACATCACAAAACTCGTCTTGATTCGTCATGGCGAAAGCGTATGGAACAAAGAAAATCTTTTCACTGGCTGGACGGACGTGGATTTGTCTGATACAGGCCGTGAAGAAGCAGCGTTAGCTGGCAAAACTTTGAAAGAAGAAGGCTACGATTTTGACGTTTGTTACACATCTTATCTCAAACGTGCAATTCATACCCTCAACCTCACTTTAGAAGGGCTTGACCGTGAATGGCTGCCAGTCATCAAAACATGGAAACTTAATGAACGCCACTATGGTGCTCTGCAAGGCTTAAATAAGGCTGAAACAGCAGCTAAATATGGTGATGAGCAAGTTGTTATTTGGCGCCGCTCTTTTGACATTGCCCCCCCTGTTTTAGATGAAAATGATGAACGCAGTCCTCGTGGGCAAGAGCAATACAGAGATGTTGCCAAAGAAGATTTGCCTCTGACAGAAAGTTTAAAAGATACGATTGCCAGAGTTATCCCCTATTATGAGGAAAATATTAAACCTGATATGCAAGCAGGCAAACGCGTTTTGATTGCTGCACATGGCAATTCGTTGCGTGCTTTGGTTCAATATTTAGAAAATCTTTCACCGGAAGAAATTTTGAAAGTCAATATTCCTACAGCTGTACCGCTAGTTTATGAATTTGATGAAAACTTTAAAGTCATTAAAAAATATTATCTTGGTGATCAAGAAGCTATCAACGCTAAAATTCAAGGTGTTGCTAATCAAGGAAAAGCTAAGTGATTCAAAAAAGCCAAAGAAGTTTTATTCTTCTTTGGCTTTTTAATTGCTTAGATAAAAATTACTTGACAAATAATAATTTATGTGCTATCCTAAAGAAAATTTGTTTTTTGAATTAAGGAGTTGTTTAAATGTATAATTTTTCTTGCTAATGATTTTAATCATAGGTATGCTGTTTTTGGCATACTTGCAAGAAAGTTATCATTTTTTCAGCTTATTTTATAGACTTATTGTGTTGTTTAAAACAGCATAATATAGCTTTTTCTATAGAGATAACTGCAAGATAATTTTCTTGCAGTTATTTTCTTTATAGGAGGCTTTTCTATGTCTTTAATTAACGTTACAAATTTGACTTTTGCTTATGAAGGCAGTTATGATAATATCTTTGAGAATGTATCTCTGCAAATTGATACAGATTGGAAACTAGGGTTTATCGGACGCAACGGCCGAGGAAAGACCACTTTTTTAAAACTTCTGCAAAATAAATTCGAATATCAAGGCAGTATTGAGACTAACGTTTCTTTTGACTATTTTCCTTATGAAATTAAAGATACAACCGCGATGACAATGGATATTTTACAGCAGATTAATTCTGAATTTGAAATCTGGCAGTTAAAAAGAGAAATTTCTTTACTTGCTCTTTCAGAAGATTTGCTATATCAGCCTTTTGAAACTTTAAGCGGCGGAGAACAAGTAAAAATGCTTTTAGCAGTTCTTTTTTTAAAACAAAATTATTTTCTGCTCATTGATGAACCTACCAATCATTTGGATGCAGAGGCAAGAGCTGTAGTTTCATGCTATTTACAATCTAAAAAGGGATTTATTCTGGTTTCTCATGATAAAACTTTTTTAGATTGTTGTACCAACCATGTTTTGGTAATAAATAAAACGAACATTGAAATTCAAAAAGGAAATTTTTCGTCTTGGTGGGCAAACAAAGAGAAGCAAGATGTTTTTGAGCAGGGAGAACATGCTAAACTGCTAAAAGAAGTTAAGCAGTTATCCTCTGCGGCCAAACGTACTTCTGGTTGGTCCGTTAAGACAGAAAAATCTAAAAACCAGCGAACTTCCGCCGGTTTGCGTCCGGATAAAGGCTTTGTCAGTCATAAAGCAGCAAAATTGATGAAACGCGCCAAAAGTTTGGAGCAACGAAATGAAAAATTATTATCTCAAAAATCCAAACTACTGTTAAATATTGAATCTAATGAAGAATTAAAAATTCATCCACTTCCCTACGCTCACACAAATTTAGCTGAATTTAAAAATTTTTCATTATTTTATGGAAATAAGCAAATATGTAATCCGCTGAATTTTTATATTCAAAAAGGTGACCGAATTGCTCTCTGTGGGCCTAACGGAAGTGGAAAAAGCACTCTACTCAATTTTGTACGCAATCAGGTTATTGATTATAAAGGCTATTATCAAATTGGAAAGGATTTAATCCTATCTTATGTATCACAAGATACAACTCATCTTCAAGGCAATTTAAGTCATTTTGTGGAGCATTATCAGTTAGATGAACCACTTTTAAAATCTATTCTTCGCAAAATGGATTTTCCGCGTGAGCAATTTCACAAAAGTGTCACACATTATAGTGAAGGCCAGAAGAAAAAATTATTACTTGCCAAAAGCTTATCTGAAAAAGCTCATCTTTATTTATGGGATGAACCACTTAACTATATTGATATTTTTTCTAGAATTCAAATTCAAGATCTGATTTTAAAATATTGCCCTACCATCATTTTTGTTGAGCATGATGAAGCGTTTCATGATAAAATTGCAACTAAAAAAATATATTTTTAAAACAGTAAATAGAATAAGACTGTCTGTAATCTATACAAATAAGGTTACAGGCAGTCTTTTTTTGATTTTAGTCAACTAAAAAAGTGTCGCAATGCGTATCGCATTTTGCGGATGCATTTGGATGACAATTGCTTACCTTAACAAAATCAGCAGTACATTTTGAGTGTTCATTATAGACACATGTCTTTGCTTTACAATCTATTTTTGTATCAGCACTAACATTATTCGGAACACCAACAGCATTTCGTCCTTCACTCATCTGCTCAGCGAAAGACATACAGCAAGTTTCTTCTTTATGATTTGCTGACGGTCCTTCTACTAAAATTTTGTTTAGCGTACAATAATTATCGTCATAATGCATACATGTGTTTACTTCACATTCCAAACGATTCATTGAGCTACCTCCGAAAGATTTGCTAAGCATTCGGCTCGCTCTTTTAGTTTTACCAAAAATATTTTGCTTTATCCTTGCAAAAATTTCTCAAATTTTTGTTGAGCTTGAATCCAAAATCCATTTTCCTGAAATTTGAATTAATAAAAATGCAACTACTGCACTTAAAATCATTTCTGGGAGTATGAACATGGCGTTATACACTACAGAATAAAAGAAAGAAAGTGAAAAGCCACTAAAATGATTTAACACCCAAGCTCCAAATTGAAATCCTTCTTGAGAAAAATACCATTCCGCATATTCAGCGTAACAAAGAACACCCGAAATAATATGAGAGATATATCTTAAAAGTATAACGAAAATGATGCCAAAAGTAAAAGACCACTTATCGGTCAGTTTGCTCTTACGGAATATACCCGCTAGACCTAAGACGGAAAAAGCTATTATATAGTCAAATAAAACGGATGCAATGACTGCGCCCCCTGTTAAGGCTCGTATTCCGCTAAGCCCAAAAATCATTTGTGTAATAGAATAGACAAAGGCCGCCCCTATTCCCCATTTTGCCCCATATCGATATCCAAAAAAAGCAACTGGCAGCATAGAACATAAGGTAATAGAGC
>URPG01000177.1 GCA_900549675.1 uncultured Oscillospiraceae bacterium
GAAGAAAAATTGAAACGATACGGTGAGCGGTTCTTAAACTTAATTATCGACTATTGTGAAGAACAAAACACTTTGACATTGGAAGAAAAAAAGGCGGATAAGGTGGATAAAAAGAAAAGAAGGCCGTTGCAGGAGTTGATATTGCCGACCGATGAGGTCATCAAGAAAATCTCAATTTTCGAAGAGCCTTCGCAGGTGAGCCTGTTGGTGAAAGAAATCAATCGGGTTTTAGAAGAAAATAACTGCACGAGAATCACCTCCGTAAAGGTATGTGATTGGCTGGTGTCAAAAGGTTATCTGCGAGTTTCAGAAGAAGAGGGAAAAAGAGCAAAAGTTCCGACAGAAAAAGGCTTTACCGCAGGTATCACGCAAGAAAGAAGAGAAAGTCAAAGGGGAGTATATCAAGTCAATTTATACTCGCCCTCCTTGCAGCAATGGATTTGCGATTCAATTGCAGAAATTCAGAAATTCAGCAAAAAAGCGATAGAACAGGAAATATCCGTACAAGAAGACCACGGGGAAAATGAATGACATTAATAGATTAGAAGAAATTTAAAGAACCTGTGAATCTATATGGAAATATTTTGGAAAATTGTGTATAATAAATCTGTTCATTTTGCAAGGAAAATGAGGATAAAAAATAAGGATTATTGATTTGGAAAGATGTTGCTGCAGAGAAGCCTTAGAGGTTTTCTTAGCGGAAAAATATCTTTCTGCGTTAAAAGGAGATTTTATGATTTCATCAGATGTAATATTTGCATTTTCACTGACTTTGTTTGCAGGGTTGGCGACGGGGATAGGCAGTGTGCTGTCTTTGTTAACGAAAAAAACAAGCCCCAAATTTCTTTCGGTTTCATTGGGTTTTTCTGCAGGTGTTATGATTTATGTTTCATTTGCCGAAATTTTAGTAAAAGCCAATGATGCGTTAACTTCCGCCTTGGGCGAAAGAATGGGTGCCTGGGCAGCAGTTGGAGGATTCTTTTTTGGTATTTTGGTGATTGCTGTCATTGATAAATTGATACCCGAAACAGAAAACCCCCATGAAGTACATACGGTAGAAGAAATGGACGGTAAAAGTGAAGAGCACAAGTCAAAACTTATGAGGATGGGGCTTTTTACGGCATTGGCAATTGCCATTCATAATTTTCCGGAGGGATTAGCCACCTTTACTGCTGCATTGAGTGACCCTAAATTGGGAATTCCAATTGCGGTTGCGATTGCTATCCACAATATACCGGAAGGGATTGCGGTAGCAGTACCAGTCTATTATGCAACCGGCAGCCGAAGAAAAGCCTTTAAATTATCTTTTTTATCAGGACTTTCAGAACCCGTAGGGGCATTAATCGGATATGTGCTTTTGTATCGTTTTTTCAATGACACGATGTTTGGTTTTATTTTTGCGGCTGTGGCCGGTATCATGGTCTATATCAGTTTGGATGAGCTTCTGCCGTCAGCCAGAGAATATGGGGAACATCATTTGGCCATTTATGGTTTAGTGGCCGGTATGGCTGTTATGGCACTTAGCTTGTTGTTATTTATATAATCAATAAAATCGAAATCAATAGGATGTTTAGTAATTTTTGAATAAATGTAATCGAAAAAAGAGTGATTAGGAGTTCCTTCCTGTCACTCTTTTTTTATGATAATTCAATATTATTTATAACAAAACAAACTAATTTTTGCAACTAGAAATAAAATGTTTAATCAAAGCAGAATCTTTGATTAAATCATAAATTTTGGTATGAACTTCAATAAAATTCTCTTTTAATCCTACTTATTCAAAATAAAAAATCCTAATATTACATAAAAAATATTGACAAATATAAAAAAATATATTAAAATTTGCTTACGTTTTCGTGATATAGTTATATTCAACAAAAAATAAAAAGTATAATCTTATTAAAAGTTAAGTTTTTACATACTGAAATTGGGCTTGTCCGTAAAATATCTGACTATAGAAAAACTTTGGGAAAGTACTTAAAAACAAATATTTGTTTTTAAGGATAAACAATACAAGGAACATAGGAGGAGTTTTATGAAAAGGAAGAAGTTATTTAAGTTCATTTCACTTGCCGTTACAGCCGCTATGCTTTTAGGGCTGGCTGGGTGTGATGCGCAAAAAGGAGCTTTAAGCGCTGCCACTGAGGTGGGCACACCAAGAGGTGAAACACTGATTGTGGAGGCACAGGCTCCTACTGATGTCCCCGGACAGTTCAATTCGTATATGCAGGGCACCACGATGGGCTTTGGTATTCATCAACTAATGTCTGCCATGATGTGGGAAATGGACACCGTTAAAGGTGAGCAATTTGGTGAAGTGGCAGAAGGTATGCCAGAGTCAAATGAGGATTTTACAGAACATATTGTGAAAATCAGAAAAGGAATTAAATGGTCTGACGGAGAAGATCTAAATGCCGAAGATGTGGCGTTCACCTTTAATATGATTATGTCCAATCCGGGCATTAGTCAATGTGACTACTATAATACGATATTTGAATCCGTAGAAGCAGTGGATGACTATACCGTAAAAATCGTCACAAAAGATTCTTTCCCACGTTTGGCACTTCGCTTTGGCGTTACCATTTGGGGCAATGATTTAAGAATCGTACCGGAACATATCTACTCTAAGCAAGAAGATGTTACGACTTTTAAAGATAGTGAACCTGTTGTGGCAGGACCATATACGGTAAAAGCTTACGATAAGCTTGGCAAATGGATTCTTTATGAACGCCGTGAAGATTGGCAAAACAGCACTGTAGGCGTAATAACAGGAAAAATGCCAAAGGCAAAATACATATGGTTTAAAGTGCTGGGAGATGATACCACCCGGCAAATGAGTTTAATTAATAATGAAGTCGACATTCTTTGTGAAGTAACGCCTGAAATGTTGGAGGTTATGATTAAAGAAAACGACAAAATTGCTTGTTGGTACGATGGATTTCCCTATGCAACCAGTGATGACCCTTGTTCCAAGGGATTATCTTTTCAAATGTCCAAAGAGCCGTATAATAATCCGGATTTCCGTTGGGCAATTGCACTTGCCATGAATTTTGATGAGATCTCCAACAGTATTTTTGACGGCGTAGGTCGTGCAAGTCCATTCCCAATTCTTACCGCAACCAATGCCATGCAGGAACTTTACTATTTGCCGCTGCAATCTTGGGTAGAAGAGTTTGGACTGGATTTGGGCGATGGAACGACGATTAAACCATTTGATTCGGGTTATGCGGAAAGGATGGCAGAAACCATCAAAGCAAAAGGCTATGATATCCCCACAGACAAAGATAAGCTGATTGATATGTTTGGCATTGGCTGTTGGAAATATGCACCGGAAGCTGCTGAAAAACTCTTGATAAAAGCCGGATTGGAAAAGAAAGCCGACGGTTGGTATTTCCAAGGAAAACCATTTACGATTAATTTGACTTATTTGGCAGATACAGAGGCGCAAGCAGGCCGTGGCGTAATTGCTGCTTATGACCAGTTGACCAAGTTTGGTTTAAACTGTACATTGGCGAGCGAAAGCAGCGCAACTTGGGATACCAACGGGGCCACCGGTAACTATGATATTGCCGGATATTGGCCTACAGGCGGTATCACCAAAGATATTTACTCTCAGATTAACGGCTGGGATGCTGATTTGATTGTTCCTGTGGGAGAGAGAGGCTCCGGCCAAGGAAGCAGATGGAACAACCAAGAGGCAACTAGGATTATCCATGAATTGGCGAAGATTTCACCTGATGATGAAAAAGCTTATGAATTGGCGATGGAATTCATGAAGATTGCTATTGCGGATATGCCGTTTATAGGGTTCCATTCAGGTGTGAAATTTGTTCCTACCAACAGTACATATTGGAACAATTATCCCAATGCTGAAAATCCCTATAACGGCCCATGGTGGTGGTGGAGTTGTTTTAAATATATTACAACAGAAATATCACCGGTAACAGAATCATAAGAACTAAGAGATTAAGGTAAGCAAGGGGCACACGTTGCCAAAAGGCCGTGTGCCCTCTCTTATTAACTCGAAAAAAGAGGTGGAAGCATTGAAATTTCGTAAGTATCTGGGGCTGCGTCTGTTAACTTGGTTTTTTACTATTTGGATTGGCGTCACCTTTATTTTTTTTATACCGCGTATGTTTCCTTCAGATCCTGTAGAAAACATGATTGGACAAATTCAATCTCGTTCGGGACAAATGGATCCTGTTCAAATGGAAACTCTGCGAAAATCGCTGCGAATTCAATTTGGACTGGAGGGTTCTTTGATAGAACAGTATTTTACTTTTCTTTGGCGGGGATTATTGCATTTCGATTTTGGACCATCGTTAATGAGTTATCCGGTAGCAGCAGGTGAGATTATTGCCACCTATTTGCCTTATACCTTATCTTTATCACTCACGACCACAATAATTGCATGGCTAATTGGGAATTTAATCGGTTTGCAGGCGGGTTTCAGAAAGAATAAAAAATCCTCTAAAATCATGGAGGGTATTGCTATTTGCATTTATCCGGTACCGTACTTTATCATAGCGCTGCTGCTGCAAATTGTGTTTGCTTATTTACTGGGGTGGTTTCCGCTGCAATCTACTATCAATACAATAGGCGGGATAGGTTCACTGTTGCTTTCGTTGTTAAAAGCTTCTGTTTTACCTGCGATTTCACTTTTGTTAATTGGTGTGGGCTGGTGGATTATCTCTATGAAATCACTCTCAAGTACAACAGCAGAAGAAGACTTTGTTACCTTTGCACGGTATCGGGGTGTACCGGAAGCGGATATCGGCAAAAATTATGTCTTTAGAAACTCTATTTTGACACAAATTACAGCTTTGGCCATGAGTTTAGGCGGTGT
>URPG01000178.1 GCA_900549675.1 uncultured Oscillospiraceae bacterium
TAAATGTGATTATATGAACCCTGAAATTGCAAAAATCAGGAATGAAACCATACAAATTACTTTAGCAACCTATGAGGGATTGCTTGTAAACGAAAAATCTATTCTCTTTGAAGATTATGAAAAGCAAGTAACAGATGAAAAGACAGGTCTTACCGAAACGGTGAAATATGAAAATGTAAAGGGCGTTTACATAAAAAATGGTGCTCAAATTAAATTTGTTCAAATTTTTACGGATAAAAGTTTGAATGGATATGCTATTTGTAAAACAAATCTTTCTGATGAAGAAAAAAAATCGCTAGTGACAGGTTCAACTGTAAGCCTATATGATGAAGTAATCGTGGGAGGGACTGATTTATATGACGGAAAACTCATTATGTAACCGTATAAAAGATTTTGACTATAATTATCAGGCTGTTTTAGAAAAAATTGAAAAAGCTTCTCAAAGGGCGGGTAGGAATCTAAACGATATTTCACTATTGGCTGCCACTAAAACAGTGCCGGTAGAAGTGATTCAGCATGCTGTAGAACAAGGAATCCATTATATTGGAGAAAATCGAGTTCAGGAATATCTTGATAAATATGAACATCTGAAACAAAATTGTCAACATCATTTTATCGGACAACTGCAAACCAATAAAGTAAAATATTTGGTTGGTAAAGTTCAATGTATAGAGTCTGTGGACAGCGTGAAGGTAGCTAAGGAGATTTCACGCCTATCCGAAAAAGGCGGTCTTACCACAGAAATTCTTGTAGAAGTGAATATTGGTCATGAAGAAAATAAAGGCGGTATTTTTCCCGAAAAACTTTTTGATTTTATAGAAGAAATACGGCATTATCCGGCTCTTTCCATTCAAGGTTTAATGGCGATTCCTCCTATATGTAAGGATTTAGGCCGACTTTCTGCGTTTTTTTCTGAAATGCGGCAATATTATGTTGACATACGTGCCAAAAAATTAGATAATGTATGCATGCAACGTTTATCAATGGGAATGTCCGGTGATTTTGAACTTGCCATTGAGTGCGGGGCAAACATGGTTCGCTTAGGCTCAATATTGTTTGGCAGCCGAAAATAAATAATAGGTCTAAATTGATAAGTTGGGAGGGAAAACAATGTCGCTGAAAGAAAAATTTCAAAATTTGTGGCATGTCCCTGAAGAAGATGATGAGTATGATGATGAATTTGCGGAAGAAGTTTCAGAAATAGAACAACCCGCGCGCAGGGTTTCTTTTACTCGCCAGAATGATGTTGATACCGGATATGCTGTTAGAAGCAGAGCAGATTCTGATAATGTTGTGAATATTAGCGGGAAAACAAAAGTGAAAGTAGCTTTATTTAAACCGGTTGGCTTTGGTGAAGAAACCCGGGTAATTGCCGATGAATTGATACAAAAACATACGGTAATTGTAAATCTAGAAACAACAGAACGAGAGGTTTCTCGTAGAATTATTGACTTTTTAAGTGGTGTTGCCTATGCCTATGGAGGAAGCATAAAGCGAATTGCCTCCGGTACCTTTATTATTATTCCTTATAATGTGGATTTAATGGGCGATAGTGTCACGGAAGATATTGAAAACGGGAATTATTTTTAATGAAGGAAAATTTGTTGCAGGCAAGGATAAAAGACGCCTTATCCATCGCAGAAAAACGGCCTTATTTTATGGGGTTTTTAAGTGAGGGCGAACTTGTGGAAATCGAAGATATATTGCAGCACGCAAAAATATCTTGTTATTATTTTTGGGGCGGATATGAACATGCCAAAAGAAGAGTTTTAGCGGTTTTTCCGGATTATATTAATCCCCATACACTTGATTTTCCCATTCAGCCGGTCACGTTTACCTTTTCAAAAAATTATCCTCTTACGCATCGTGATTTCTTAGGCTCTTTTATGGCTTTAGGAATTGAAAGAGCAGCATTAGGAGATATATTAATAGAAACAGGTCGTTGTGTTGCCTTTATAAAGGCAGAATTATGGTCCTATTTTTATTCTAATATTCATAAAATAGGGAAGGTGTCTGTAGCAATACAAGAAGGATATACCGGCAGTTTGCCGATTGATGATCATTTTATTGAAGTTTCAGGTGTAGTATCCTCTGCAAGATTAGATTGTATTGTCGCTTTTCTTTCAAAACTAAGTCGAGAAAAAGCCGCAAATCTTGTCAAAGCGGGTATGGTTTCGTTGAATCACCGGGAGATTTGTATAGGCACAAAATTGATCAATGAAGCGGATATTATTTCTATTCGCAAAACAGGACGTTTTGTTATTGATCAATTGGGTCCGAATACAGCCAAAGGGCGTATAAAGATTCGCTGCCGCCAATATAAATAAGGAGGATGTTAGAATGTTAACAATAAAAGAGATAAATGAGGTTAGCTTTGGAAAAGCCGGATTTTCCGGTTACAACCCGAAGACGTAGATAACTTTATTGATGCTGTTGTAGAATCTTTTAAAGAAATGGAAAATGAAAAACAAGCAATTACACAAAAAGCCGCACAATTAGCCGCCAGAAATACTGAGCTGCAAGAAAAACTCTCTATCCTGGCAGAAAAGATAGAAACATATCGTCAAGATGAAGACGGCATTAAAGATGCATTAATCACAGCACAAGTGGCCGCAAGAGGTGCCGTGAAAGATGCCGAAAAAAAAGCTGAAATCATTTTGGCCAATGCTGAACACCAGGCAAAAAGTAAAGTAAATGAAGCAGAACAAGAACATAAGCGTTTAATTGAAGAGGCCCGCAGTGAAGCGGTACAAATCGCCCAAATGTATGCTTCTCAGATTGATATGAAGAAAAAAGAGTTAGAAGAAATCAAAAAGCAGGTTACGGCCTTCCGTTCTTCTTTACTTGAGATGTATAAAAAACATTTAGACTGTATTGATCACATCCCAAATTTTAGACAAAAAGATACTGACAGCAACAATATGCCAGCGCAAACGCCACAGCAGTCTGTTGTGGTGCCGCAAAATAAACCCGAACAGCCGCCCGTACATACTGAAACTGTAGAAGAAAATCAGCAGGCTCAGTATCAAACAGTACAACAGGATGCTACTACAGAGTTTGAAACCATATCTCCGCTCCAAGAACAGCAAAGTCATCAACCGCAAAAGCAGGTTTTGCCTAAAACACAGCCGGCAAACACATCCCCGCAGCATACAGGAAGAGTGAATCGTCAAGTGGCCGCGAATCCCATGACACAAAAGGTAAATTATGCAAGTCAGCGCCGCCGTCCAGCCAAGCCGGAACCAAATATGCCCGATTTAACGGTGGTTTCTGATGATTTGACCGATGTTGGTATTAATACCACGACGTTTAATAGTATCCCGGAACCTTTGCTAAATGAAAAGCGTGCAGGATATTCCAATCTTGAATTCGGCGAAGGTGTGGACGTAACCACCAGATAAATAAATCATTCGGAGGATGATATGTCTTTTCTTATCAATCTCTGTTCTGTTGATTGGAGCAGATCAAATTACAAAATATTTTGTGGATTTAAAACTCAAGCCCATAGGTACTGTAGAGGTCATTAAAGGCTTTTTCAGCTTAGATTATCTTGAGAATAAAGGCGCAGCTTTAGGTATTCTTCAGGATCACAGATGGGTATTTATTGTTTTAACAACAGTTGTTTGTATAGCGATGATTGTGTTTTTATTCCACTATAAGAAACATAATTTTTGGACCTATTCTACCATCTGTTTGATATTTGCCGGTGGAGTTGGTAATTTAATCGATCGAATTTTTCGGGGTTATGTCATTGATTTTATTTATATTCATTTTTTCTCTTATCGATTCAACATTGCCGATATTTGTGTAACGGTAGGGTCCATTGTTTTTATTATTACGATGATAATGCTGGAAAAGAATGAGCGTAAGAAAGCATCTGAGTTAGAAAATGAAAATATATGATGAAAAAAATCTACAATCAAAAATTATTCACATTACATCTTTCTCACGACTAGACAAGCTATTGGCAGAACAATTGGAAGATTTTTCTCGTTCTGCCATTCAGCAGTTATTTGAAAACGGATGGGTCACTTCAATGGAAGGTAAAGTTCTCCCCAAAAACGCAAAACTCTCGGTAGGAGACTCGATACAGGTCTTGGTTCCGCAAAGAGAAAATTTGAAAATTTTACCGGAAGAAATACCTCTGGACATTGTTTATGAAGATGACGATATGTTAGTGGTGAATAAACCCAAGGGTATGGTTGTGCATCCTGCTCCCGGGCATTCTAGCGGAACTCTGGTTAATGCACTGCTGTTTCATTGCGGAACGGCACTATCTACTTTAAATGGAACCATTCGCCCCGGAATTGTTCATCGCATTGATAAAGATACCAGTGGCCTTTTAATGGTTGCCAAAAATAATTTTTCCCATATTCAGTTAGCTGAACAAATTCAAAATCACAGTTTTACCAGAAAGTATCAAGCGGTTGTTTATGGAAACGTAAAGAAAGAAGTGGATACGATTTCTTTTCCTTTAGGCAGACACCCGGTAGACAGAAAGAAGATAGCAGTTTTATTGTCAGACCCGAAAGCACGTCAAGCGATTACTCATTATCAGGTTGTCAAGCGATATGAGAATTTCACGCATATCTCAGTTTCTCTGGAAACAGGAAGAACACATCAAATTCGTGTTCATATGGCCTATTTAGGGCATCCTGTTGCCGGCGATTTTGTTTATGGTCCTAAAAAAGTGATTCGATCTCTTCAAGGGCAATGTTTACATGCTGATTTTATTGGTTTTGTTCATCCCAAAACAAAACAAAAATTGGAATTTCAAGTAGATTTACCCCCATATTTTACAGAATTTCTTACAAAATTGAAAG
>URPG01000179.1 GCA_900549675.1 uncultured Oscillospiraceae bacterium
TGGTTTCAAATACTGAAATATCCGCAGAAATGTCCATTGCTTCATCACCAAACAGTGAATCCAACTGCCTTTCAAATGCGTCAGCCACCGTATACATAAAACGGTCAATATCCTGCATAGTAGAATTAATATTTTCGCCTTTCACCGCCTGACGGTCCATTCTGCTATAACTTTCCAATAATTTAATTGAGGTTGGCAGGTAATAGTTCATAAACCGGCGCACTTCATTCACCTTTTTAGGATGTGCTACAATATATTCTAAAATACCTGAAAAAGCCTTATCCATTCTCGCCACACATTCACGAATAGATTCATCTCGATTGGCAGCACCCAAAACTCTAATTTTTTCTAACATTTCATAGCCCTCATCGATAAGAGCATCTGCCTCAGGGTCACCTGTTCTGGAAACAGGCTTTTTCTGTTCTTCTTTCGGTTTTGTCGGTTCGGTTTTTATCACTTCATCTTCAATTAAGACATATCGAATTTGGTCTTTGAATAATTTAGTGCTGATTCCGAACGTAATTGCCAAGACAATGGCAAAACGGATTAAATCTCCCATATCCGCCAGTGTTGCTGTAGAGGCATAGATTATCGCTACAAAAGCAGTAAAGATATATTTACCAATATTGGTTTTTTTAACTTCCTGTACATGCTGACCGGGCCCGGGAACCGGTTTATCATAGCTTCCCTTTTTAAATTGATTAGGCGGGATAGGCCTGCCGGCCTACGGTGGTCTGCCGCCGCGGGATGCCCTGGGCGGTTTTTGTGCCTTTGGAGGTTTATAGTATGGTCGTCCTTGTGGGTTTACAGGAGGACGATTAGACGGCTGCTGTGCAGCACGCTTGACATTTGAACCAAATTCACGAGCAATTGATTGATCCACCGTTTGAACGGTAGAATCAATTACAACAGATACTTTTTCAAGACTTCTGGCCACCTTTTGCGGCACATTGCCCGAACCTGAAAGTGTTTTATAGATCTGTGAAGAACGGAACTGCTCTTCCACAGATTTAGGAAATTTTGAATTCATCTCGTCCACCTTAATTTAATAAAATAAAAATATTAGCTTACTTATTATTGTACGTTAAAACAAACCTTCGTGTCAAGAAAAGCTTATTAGCTTTAAGATAGCTGTAAGATAAGTTTTTTCGTTTGCATATTTTTCAAAAAAAGGCAAATAATTATCTTGTTACTATTCTAACATAAATTTATTAAGAAATTGAGAGGAAATTATTATGACAAAAAGAATTTTAACCGGTTTGACAGCACTTGTCCTTGTTTTTGCTTTCACAGCTTGCAAAAGAGATACTCCTGACAATACGCCATCTGAAAATAATGCCATTGTTTCTGACCTTCAAAGCGGCGCCAATAACCTTGGGGATGACCTCAAGAGCGGGGCAGAAAATGCCGGCTCTAAAATTAAAGAAGGCGCCGAAGATGTTGGTTCAACCATCAAAGAAGGTGCTGAAGATGCAGGTTCTGCTATTAAAGAAGGTGCAGAAAACGTAAAAGACAGTGTAGAATCGTTTCTCGACGGTGATGACGCAGCCAGCCCTGCCGCTTAAAGTTAATCTTGCCCCATTTGTTTTGGCAAGTGGGGTTTTCTTCTGCCCATAATCAAGAAATACTATTTATATTTCAGGCAAAACCATTTGGGTTGTTTCTTCCAGCCAATTTCTAAAAAACTGCAATGCTGTCGGCATTGCTAATTTTTTGATCTCTTCCCTTGAAAAAAAATGATAACCTTCTATTTTTTTCCTTCCTTCTATATCACATTGGTATCCTTTCATGTTCCAGCGTTTATGGGTAAAGGTATGCACGGCTTTCCCTATGGGAATCAAGCTGCAGGAAGAAATCCCTTTTTCATAAAGCTCATTTTTTATCCCGGATTCATTTAGATTTTGCCCGATACTATAAAACTCCCATAATCCATTCAACAATTTTTCTGTACGTTGCCGCAAAAGGAATTCATCTTTGTCATTGCGGATTAACAAAATAATTTTATCTTCCTGCGGAATTGCTTTCTTAACCGCTTTTACGGGCACCTTTTTCTGCGTCCCATTTGCATAACTTTTACATAGATTTTGCACCGGGCACTCCTCACAATTCGGATTTTTGGGAAGACATACCAATGCCCCTAATTCCATTAATGCCTGATTAAAAATACCTGTTTGTTGATTCGGCATTATATCATAGACAAACTCAGTCAACAATTTTTTGTGCAGCGGAACAGAGATGTCCAAATAATTCTCATAAAGTCTTGCAAAAACCCTTTGTACATTCCCGTCTACGGCAGGGACGCGTTCATCAAAACAAATACTCGCAATGGCGCCGGCTGTATATTCTCCAATGCCTGGAAGCTTTTGTAACAGTTTGGATTGTTTGGGGAATTCTCCCTTGTATTCGCTGACAATTCGTTTCGCTGTTTTCAGCAAATTTCTGGCTCTGGAATAATAACCCAGTCCCTCCCATGCTTTTAAAACTTCATCTTCTTCCGCTCTTGCAAGACTTTCTACTGTAGGAAATTGATGAATAAACCGTTCATAATAGGGCAAAACGGCTGTAATTCTTGTCTGCTGTGCCATAATTTCAGAAATCCAAATACGGTAGGGTTCTCTTGTCTTTCTCCATATTAAATCACGGCGATTCTCATGATACCACTGCATGAGTTGTTCTACTAAGGCCTCTGCTTTTGTTTGATTTTTTTCTTCGTATATCATTCTCTTTCCAGACTCCCTGACTAAAAACAAAAGACGTATGCTTTCAGTAAACACACGCCTTTTATATTCTCAGCTTTCAGTTATTTCAGATAACAGAAAGCTTATTTTACCATGCTGGCAACTTCTGAAGCGAAGTCATCTTCTCTTTTCTCAAGACCCTCGCCCTTTTCAAAGCGAACAAAGCTAACAATTTTGATGTTGCCGCCCAGTTCTTTCGCAACACTTTCTGTATACTGCTGTACACTCATGCTGCTGTCTTTGACATAAATCTGATCCACTAAGCAGATTTCTTTAAAGAACTTACCAAGTCTGCCGGTAACAATTTTTTCAGCAATTGCTTCAGGCTTACCATCATTGATAATCTGCTCTTTTAAGATAGCCTTTTCTTTTTCTACTACTTCAGCCGGCACTTCTTCTTCATGAAGATAAGTGGGGTTAACAGCAGCAATCTGCATGGCAATATTCTTGCCAAACTCTTTAAATTCATCTTTTGCAGCAATTTCATCGCTGGTATCAAACTTTACGATAACGCTGATACGACCGCCACCATGTACATAAGAAACCACGGCACCCTCATATCTGGCAAAACGGCGAATTTTAATGTTTTCACCAATGGTGAGAATTTTTTCTTTCAGAAGCGCATCCACTGTTTCTTCTGTACCGCTTGCTTTCGTAGCAAGAAGTGCTTCAACATCGGCAGGGCTTGTTTCAATAATAGTGTTGGCACAAGTGTCAACAAATTTTTGAAATTCTTCGTTTTTAGCAACAAAGTCGGTTTCAGCGTTTACTTCCAGAGCAACTGCTATTTTACCGCTGTTGTCTACTTTAGCAAAAGCAACACCCTCTGCTGCAATTCTGCCGGCTTTCTTCACAGAAGCAGCCAAACCTTTTTCACGCAAAAGGTCAATTGCTTTATCCATATCGCCGCCCGCTTCGGTCAGCGCTTTTTTACAATCCATCATACCGCAGCCGGTCTTCTCACGAAGGGCTACGACGTCCTTAGCTGTAAAAGCCATTGTGATTACCTCCAAAATATTAATATCTATCGTAAAACAAATGAAATATTACGTTTATTCTGCAGCTTCTTCCTTTGCTTCTTCAGCAGCCGCACCCATTTGACCTTCACGGCCTTCAATGATAGCATTTGCAATCACGCTGGAAATAAACTTAACAGCACGAATAGCATCATCATTGCCGGGGATAACATAGTCAATTTCATCCGGGTCACAGTTTGTGTCAACGATGGCCACAATCGGAATTCCTAAGTTTTTAGCCTCAGAAACAGCGATTCTCTCTTTACGGGGGTCAACAATAAACAAGGCACCGGGGAACTCTGTCATATCTTCGATACCGCCGAGGAACTTCTCAAGTTTTTCGCCCTCATGCTTTAATTTGGCAACTTCTTTTTTGGGCAGAAGATCGAAGGTACCGTCTTCTTCCATTTTTCTGAGTTGTTTCAGTCTTTCAATTCTGCGGCGAATGGTTGTGAAGTTTGTCATCATACCACCCAACCAACGTGCGTTTACAAAGTAAGCACCCGCTCTTTCAGCTTCTTCACGGATAGAATCCTGAGCTTGTTTCTTTGTGCCGACAAACAAGACGTTTTTGCCGTCCATTGCCAAATCGCGGACAAAATTATAAGCTTCTTCTAATTTTTTAACGGTTTTTTGAAGATCAATGATATAAATACCATTTCTCTCTGTGAAAATGTATCGAGCCATTTTCGGGTTCCATCTTCTTGTTTGGTGACCAAAGTGAACACCGGCCTCCAAAAGCTGTTTCATTGATACAATAGCCATTTTAAAATACCTCCATGGTTTTTCCTCCGCCGCAGTCTTTTTTGCGTGAAAACCCTTTCGGGCACCATACGCAGCTGCTGACGTGTGTTTTTAGCTAAACAAGTATATCACAAATTCTTGATTTTAGCAAGTCCAAAGTTATGCTTTCTCTATGTGAGTTTGTGCTGAAAATTTCCACATAATTCACAAAAGATTATTTGAAATCCTTTACTTTTTATGATACAATAAATCCATTGCAAAGATAGACTCTTATACGTCACGTTGATCCACGCCGCAGAGGTTGCGCCGGAT
>URPG01000180.1 GCA_900549675.1 uncultured Oscillospiraceae bacterium
GGACCCGCCGTTTGCGAAAGAGTGGAAAAAACGGGTGCGGCGGAAAAAATCCGCAAAACAACCGGACTTACTCTTTCACCGTATTTTTCAGCCTCTAAAATGGGCTGGATAATGGAGAATGTACCCGAAGCCCGCCGTCTTGCCGCAGAGGGAAAGCTTTGTCTTGGCACGATGGACAGCTTTCTGGTGTATTCTTTAACGCAGGAAAAAAGCTTTGCCAGCGATTTTTCCAACGCTTCCCGCACGCAGTTGTTTGATATTCATCAGTTGCAATGGAATGACGAGATCTGTGCACTTTTTGGAATAAACACGCAAAGTCTTCCCGAAGTAGAGGATTCCAACTCTTGCTTTGGACACACGGATTTTGGCGGCGTGCTGCCAGAGAAGGTTCCGCTTCTCGGCGTTATGGGAGATTCGCAGTCGGCCCTTTTCGGGCAGGGCTGCTGGCAGGCAGGTACCGCCAAAACAACCTACGGTACGGGTTCGTCTATTATGCTGAATATTGGCAGTAATTATCTCGAAAGCAAAAAAGGGTTGGTGACCAGCTTAGCGTGGGGGCAAAGCGGCCGTGTAGAGTATGTGCTGGAGGGCAACATCAATTATACCGGCGCCGTGATTACTTGGCTGCAAAAAGACTTGGGACTGATCCGAGATGCCTGCGATAGCGCAGAATTAGCGCAGCATGCCAATCCGGAGGATAAAACCTATCTAGTGCCGGCTTTCAGCGGGCTGGGCGCACCGTATTGGCACAGTCAGGCCACCGGGCTTTTCACCGGTATGACACGGCTGACTGGCCGGGCAGAGATGGTAAAAGCGGGGCTTGAGTCGATTGCTTATCAGATTGCCGATGTTGTGTTTTTGATGCAGGAAGAATACGGCCGAAAGCTGACCATGCTGCGCGCAGACGGCGGACCTACGGCCAACCGGTATTTGATGCAGCTGCAAAGCGACTTAATTCATATTCCGGTGGCAGTGCCGCGGGCCTCAGAGCTTTCCGGTCTTGGGGCCGCTTATATGGCGGGCATTACCGTCGGAATGTATGACCGCGAAAGCCTGCTTTCTGTCAATGAAGTGCAGTTGTATCATCCCATTATGAATGAAGAACAGCGGCAGAAAAAGCTTTCCGGATGGAGAAAAGCGGTTTCGCAGGCACTGGTGTAAAACTGACCTATATCAAGCCAAAATAAAGAAAAGTATGCGAAGCTCCCAGGCCCTTTGTCAGGGGGCTTTATCCATGTATGGCATGTCTGCCAATAGCGTAGAGCCTTGGAGAACAGGCGGTAGTGACCAATGAATATTGATAAAAGGATAAAAGCCCGGTTAAAAGCATATTTTGGGGCCAAAAGTATCAGACAGCAGATTTTGCTGTCACTGCTTTTGGTTTCTGTGTCTGCAACGGTAGTTCTGGCAATATTTTATTTCATTTTTCCAAGAATACAATTGAAAAAATTATGAGGTGTCTCACGCGGATAATTTGGCGGTTTCCAGTCGGATTATCGATATTTATCTGAAGAATATTGTAGATTTGTCGCGTATGCTTTTAAACGATTCTGAATGTAAAGAGGTTCTGTTGTCGGAAGAAACCGACGGCGCGTATTTTTCTGCCACCAATACCAGAAAGCTGGAACATGTCCTGCGTGATTTGTCCGAGCAGAATACATATATACGCGGAGTTACGGTCATCGGTTCTAAGGGGCAGCTTCTATTTACTTCTAAGCTGAACTATGAGAGCGGCAAAATGCAGCCCTACTACCGGGAAAATAACATTCTGTCTTCCCGGTGGATACCGGCTGTACAGCGGGCCTCAGGCAAATAAGTATTTTACGGCTACAATATTTTATATGATGACGGCGGACATACCTTTTCCATGGCTAAAGCGCTGCTGAACTCCGATACGGGAGAATTTATGGGCTATGCCGTTTTTCAAGTGAAAAAAACACTGTTTGACAAAGCGTTTACCGGAAATCAAGAGGGCTATGCCATAAACCGCAGCCTGATTATCGACCGCAATCCGGATACACAGAATACTGAAGAATTGGGAGCACTTTTATATTTCAACGGCGATGAAGCCGCCAAGGCCGATGTTTTGGCGCACTATCTGGCGGATGAACCGGGCCACTATCTGTTCAGCCACAGCCAAAACATCGTCAGCGGCTGGGAAATCGCCAATGTTATTGAAAAATCAGAGCTCAGTCAGGAGAGTACCTATACCGGCTGCATTACGGTGCTGGTTCATCCTGGCATGCTGTTTTTCTGCATGCGTGCTTCATCGGGGATTTCCAGTTTGATTACCAAACCGCTGGCTTTGCTGGAAAAAACGATCCGCGGAGTGGATAAGGGTCAATTTCGTGTCAATGAAGAATTTGATGATAGCGAAATTGGGAGAATCGGCAATTAGTTTAAAAATCTAGTCAAAAACAATCTAGATTTGCGGGATAAGCTGTTAAAGTCGGAGATTCGGGAAAAGAAGCCGAGCTGCTGCTTTTGCAGTCGCAAATCAACCCGCATTTTCTTTACAATACATTGGATGCTCTGTATTTTATGGCATTGATTGAGCAGGTCGACGATATGGCAGAGATGATTCTGGCGCTCTCCGATACCTTTAAATTAAGCTTGAACAAGGGTGACAAACTGATTCAAGTAAAGGATGAAATAGAGAAAGGGCATATATCAAGATATAAAATATGCGTTACCATGACCGTTTTCAGCTGCACATTAAAGTAAACCCACTCTTTTGCCGGAAAAAATGCTGACATTTATTTTGCAGAATTTGGTAGAAAATGCAGTGTACCACGAATTAGAGCCAAAGCTGCAGGGAGAGTGCCACATTTATGTGCGGGGTTTCACAAAAGAAAGCGCCATGGTTTTTGAAATTGAAGACAATGGGGTAGGTATGGCGGATTTATCCTGTCTGGATAAAGGCTATGGCGTACAGAATATCCGTGCCAGACTGCAGCTTTTCTATGGGACAGAGGCACGCATAGAATTCAACAGCAGTGAGGGAAAGGGGACAACGGCGGTTATTCATCTGCCGCTTTACCGCAAAGAGGAACAAAAGCAGAAAATAGGAGGAATGCAGGCCATAGTCAAAACCTCCGGCTTAGCCGGAGGTTTTGACTTATTCATTAAGTCCGTTTTATTTTTTATCTGTTTTGGGCAAAATAATATCTTTAGCACTTCCTTGTGTTGGATAAATGTCTTTATCATAAAATTTACCCAATATCTCGTTGATATCCAGATCTGAAGAACTCTCGTTTCCAATAATGACCAATTCAACTCTTCGGTTTTTTCTTCTTCCTTCTTCTGTATCATTTTCAGCAACAGGATACTGGTTTCCATACCCCATAACGGTCAATTTTTGAGGATCAAAATTGTTTTTATTATTGAAGTAGGTGGCTACAGTTGCTGCACGTTCTCCGGACAACATCCAATAGGAGGTTCCGTTAGGAACAGTGGCAGTGTATCCGATTACATTGATCATCCGGATTTTGTCCTCATATTCTTTAAGCCCTGCGCTGATAAAATCTAAAACAGGCAAGCTATCCTGCCGCAGAACATATTCGTCAGGTTCAAAGAATAGAGTAGTAGAAAAACGAATATAAATAATGCCGCTGTCAAAGGAAAGTTCAACTTCATCATTGGAATCATGCTTTTCTACATAATTGTTCAAAAGTCGAAAAAGTTCTTCCATATCCGTTACAACGGTTGTTTCGTCATAATTATCGGTAGGATTGGTTATTTGCTCCACAACTTCAGGAGGCAAGTTTGAAAAAGATTTTATAAAAGCGTTGAATTTATTTTGGTCGGTGTTGGACATACTCAGCAATACCGCAAAAAAAGTCAGTAGAAGTGTAACCATATCTGCATAAGTATTAAGCCAACTATCGCCTGTGTCACTTTCACGTCTGCGTTTACGCACGATTTCACCATCCTTTATCTCCAACGAACGGGTATAGCAGCTCTGTTGTTTGTTTAATTGCTGCTTGACCTCTTAGTATATTTTTGTTGCTTATAGGAAGATAACAGGTTTAGTAAGCGGGATTCAATAATTTTAGGGTTTTCACCGCTCTGAATGGCCTGTACACCGGCACATACAATACTCATACAAAGATATTCTTCGTTATGTCTGGCCTGTAGTTTATTGGAAATAGGGGCGAACAAAACATTGGCAAGCAAAGAACCATAAAAAGTAGTAACTAAGGCAACCGCCATGTTGGGACCTACAGAAGCAACATCAGACAAACCTTTTAGCATGTTCACCAGACCGATTAAGGTACCTATCATACCAAAGGCGGGGCCAAGCGAGGCTCCTTTATCGTATAAGGCACAATCTTGCGCATGACGTTCATCGATATTATCCAGTTGTGCTTCTAATTCTTGCTTTACCATTTCAGGATGAACAGAGTCGACAATCATCTGAAGACCGTTTCTTAAAAAAGCATTTTCTGCGTTATTCGCATCTTCTTCTAAGGAGAGTAAACCCTTTTCACGCGCTTTTTTTGCAAAATCTACTAATAAATCTATGTATTTTGTAGGTTCATATTTAGTAGGCAGAAAGATGATTTTTAAATGTTTAGGGATTTTAGCAAATTGTGACAGGGGAAACATGAACAAGAGGCAGCCGAACGTACCCCCTACTACAATAATAATACTGGGTGGGTCAAAGAAATTCATTATGTTTGCAACCACTATCGTGGTTTCTTTTGTTTCAATGTCGGTGCTCATGATGATACCGTAGAAAACCAGACCAATGGCCAATATGGGACCAATAACAGAAGCAATGTCCAAGGAA
>URPG01000181.1 GCA_900549675.1 uncultured Oscillospiraceae bacterium
TTCTCCTAATTCGTTATTTCCTTAACAATTAGCTCTATATCAGTATAGTACCACATTCTCCCAAAGAGAACAAGATGTCTTATTGAATGAGATTGCTGTCCAAATTTCCTAGTTTTAGGACGTTAAGTACAGACAAATTCATATTGATTTGTACGTTTTTATTCTCTCTCTTATTCTCTATCCTGTTTTGCTAAATATTCAATACTATCGTTAAATCATCGGTTCAGATAGCAGCCGATTAGAGCAGTTGCCACCATCAGAATCAAAAAGCAAACATTTCTTATTTAGTTTTGGAACTGTTTTTTCCGCTCCTTTATAATCATTTTTTTACATTAAGTCGCTTTTATTCGTACCCATACTTTGGAAAGATATATCTTTATTAACGTCTAAAATCAGTTTTTTGTCGATTATAAAAACAAGAAAAGGAAGCTTGAGAAGCTTCCTTACCGTTTATTATACTAGCCTAAATACTTAGATACTAACAATTCCAAAGACTGCAAATATTTGTTTTGTACTTGATTTTGTTCTGCCTTTTGCTCAAATTCTTTCACTCGTTCATCGACCGATACTAATAATTCAGGTGCCAAGTTTTTCTCAGCATACGTATACACAATTTCATTTTCTTTTCCAATATGACGCTCCAATAAGTTGGCGTATCCTGCCGCTCCCGCTATAATTTCCAACTTATATTTTGTTTCCGGACTTTGTTGATATTGATTGAGTGCGGTTTCCATTTCTGAAATATGCAGACGACCCAAATCATGCTCTACCAACATACCATGCTGAATCAGATTGACAGCAATCTGCCCTAAATGTTGCGTCATTTCCGCAAAGAGGATTTGTTCTTCCTTGCCATGATGATGCTTGTCTGCGTAATTGCGGGCAAAATCAATCATTAAACGAAAATCGGCTTCGTTTACCTCCTCACCGTCTAACACATTGCAGCAGGCTTTTCTCATAACAGTCAACAACTTTAAAATATTGTCATGCTCATGTACCATCAATTCAACGCTATACAAAACCATCACTCCTTTTTTGCAATTTGGTAGGTTCGATTTTCTGTTGCCGTAAATACCAATTCACTGTCTGCCAACATACCTTCTATTATCTTCTCACGCAAAGCATAATATATGCTTACGTTGGCTTGAAATTGTTCCCAATAAGCATGGTGTACACATTGGGTCTGTGCCCAAACAATTCTCTTTTCATCTTCTGATACAACCCGATTCACACCGTCACACGGCATACCGTTTAAAAAGCAGTTATCAATTCTTTCAAACACTTCACTTGGTTCTAAATTTTTCTCAATGGCATGAGCTTGTCCAAATTGATAAGCAATTGCTTCAATGTCAGAAAAATCAATGCCATTCTCGTTCATTAAGGTGACAACCAAATATGCATAGCGGCTTTCGGCAATACGAATTTGATTTTGCAGCCAGCCATGAATATTGCCGTCGTCAATTACCAATTCCAAGGGATCTGTTTCAGTTTTTCCACATTCATCATCTGTTTTTTGTGTAAGATTTTGTGCCCATTTGTTTTGTTCCGCTGCTTTTAAAATTTCCTGGTTGAGTTTTTCCTGCCATTGAATTTTCCCGTATAACCAGTGGTGAATTGGCCCTAAAAATGCACTCATAATTAAAATCTCCTCTATCTATATACTTTCATTTTCCTTGCGTTCAACTGTTTTCTGTGAACCCATCATACCAAGAATCAAGCGGGAATTCAGTAACATTTGTTACCTTGAATTTTATTTTTTATTCTATACAATTCTGCAATATATTTGATAATTTATCTTTGAAAGCCTCATCCTGCCCAGAGGTTCGCTTACTGTTTCCCTTTAGTTTTCCGCCTGCACTGCGAATCTTTTTAGCGGTATAACGGGCCAGTAACAAAGAATCTATATTTTCCGTTGTATATTCCATTCCATTTTGATTGATGATAATTGCCTTTCGCGATAAACACATGGCAGCTAATCCATAATCCTGTGTAATGACAATATCCCTCGGAGAAACACGATTTACCAGCGCAAAATCCACACTGTCTGCGCCTTTGGCGAATGTAAGCGTCACGGCTCCTTCTTTTTCAAACACATGAGAAGTATCGCAAAGAATAAAACATTCCACCTGATATTGTTTTGCCAGTGACACGGTTATATCCACTACCGGACAGCCGTCTGCATCAATTAATATTTTCATTTTTAATCCCTTTTCTATTGAATTCCTTTTCTCTTATCACAAGAAAAAAACTGCCGCAAAACAGATTGCGGACAGTTTTATGCTCGTTGAGATTATAGCAATTTTTCAATATCCGGCGCAATATCGCTGGGTTCAACCGTGGGTTCATATCTTGCCACCACATTACCCTCTCGGTCAATGAGAAATTTTGTAAAATTCCATTTGATTTGACTGTCATCGAAATTTTCTTTATAACGGCCCTTTAACATCACGGTTAGAGTTTTTGCTTTCAACCCTTTTCCAAGACCTTCAAAACCCTTTTGAGAAGTAAGATATTGATATAAAGGAATGGCATTATCATCTCTTACTTCCACTTTTTGAGAAAGAGGGAATGTTACACCGTAGCGCACAGAACAAAATTCTGAAATTTCTTTATCTGTGCCGGGTTCTTGTTCCATAAATTGGTTGCAAGGGAAACCAATAACAGTAAACCCCTTATCCTTATAGTCTTGATAAAGCTTTTCCAGACCCTCATATTGGGGCGTAAAACCACATTTGCTGGCTGTGTTCACAATTAACAGAACTTGTCCCTTATAATTTGACATCGGAATCGTCTTATTTTCAATGGATTGATATTCGTATTCATATATTGACATGTAAAGCACCTCTAATCAACAGATTTTATTTTATCTATTTTAATTATAAGCACCTTAATAGCAAATAACAAGCCATTTATATGAATTTAATATGAACAGAAAACAAATTCTATCAATTATATAAGATTTAAAAAACTTAGATTACCCGCGCACCAAACGGCATCAATGCCAGTTTCGCCATTTTAAAACACTGCATTCCAAAAGGAATACCGATAATCGTGATGCATAGTAAAATTCCATCCAACAAACTGACCAAAGCCAAAGGAATTCCACCAAATATCATCCAAAAAACATTGATAATAACAGAACCCGTACTGTTGCTATATTCAACCTCTTTTCCAAATGGAAAGAAGGCCAATCCGGCAAATTTAAAACACTGCATACCAATAGGAATTCCAACAATTGTAATACACCAAAGAATGCCTATAAAAGCCCATGATAACCCCTGCCAAAATCCACAAAAAACAAACCATAAAAGATTTCCCAAACAACTCATAAATTTCACCTCTATAACATTTTATCTGTTTTCCATGAAATTTTTGTATCAATTACGTGACAATTTTCTTACAAATACAAATACGGCAAAATGATTTGTACTTTCAAACAAAGACAGCAAAGCTAAAAAATCACTTTACTGTCTTCATTTTTACAGCCACTGCAATTTTTTTTGGGGCAAAAGTTCAATTCTTTTCTCTATATAATATTAAAATTGATTTCCCTTTATACCCTCTTCCAAATCAAAAAAATCTAATGCTTTTTGCAGGCTTAAATCCCAAAAACGCCATTCATGTGCATAGCCTTCCGTTTCTTCAAATTTGGCCTGTAACCCTATCTCGTGCGCATATTTTTCAAACCTTTTATAGCTCTCATATAAAAGTTCATCTTTTGTTCCGCAGGTAAAATACAGCCTTGGTAAATTGGGATCATTGACCTTTTCTTTAATGATACGCCATGTATTTTGTTCACTGGCAAGATATCCTTCCAAACCACCGCAATTAGCCAATTGATTGGCTCTGCGATGTGAAAACATCCCCCGATTGCGCGCTGTGTTTTCATCTGTCATTTCAATTGGACAACCTGACATGGCGCAAGCAGCCGCAAATTTTTCCGGGTGATTCAGCGCATAAATACAGGTGCCAAAACCGCCCATGGACAAGCCCGCTATATAGTTATCCTCTTTTTTGTCAGAGGCAGGAAACCAGTTGTAGACTAAAGGCATCAATTCTTCTGTCAAATAGTCATACATATGATAGCCCATGCCAAATGAAGGCCAATTGGCATAATCGGCATTCAAACCACTGGGCATTATGACGATTAAATTCTTTTCGCAGGCATAAAGTTCTACATTTGATTTTCGAATCCAATCCGTATAATCACCAAATGTACCATGCAGCAGCCAAAGCACCTTATATTTTTTTCCGTTTCCATAAAAATCCTTTGGTGAACTGCTGCGCTCTCTATCCGGCAAAATAATATTGACATCCGTATTTCCCTGCAGATACATACTTTCAAAATTCAAATGCATTAAAGCCATATTCAATCCGCCTTTCTTTCCTATGATGATAGTTTTATTGTACTAAGTTTTTCAATTAACTGCTTGGGAGTTATAGAGGAAAATCCATTTATGTGAAGATCTGCCTGCGGCAACAGCTCTTTTGAGCCCACTCCTACCGCTGGCATTCCACCTTGATGAGCCGCCTCAATTCCTGCGGCTGCATCTTCAAACACTATGCATTGCTGCGGCAAAACATGCAAAAGCTGTGCTCCTTTTAAAAAAACCTCTGGATTTGGCTTTGCATGAGTTACCAACGTTCCGTCTACTATTACATCTAGTAAATCACTAATTTGCAGTCTTTCCAAAATCAATCTGCTGTTCTTACTGGCACTGCCCAAAGCTGTTTTAAATCCTTCTTTTTTTGCTTGTGTAAGAAAATCACGTACTCCCGGA
>URPG01000182.1 GCA_900549675.1 uncultured Oscillospiraceae bacterium
TCCCGGACAGGAATAACAGTTTAATCCCGGCAGACACATATTTTTGAGCCTGCCATTATAAATTTTCCCTGTGATAAATCCACTGAAATTAGAATTTGTCAATACCGCCCATGCCGCTTGTATTGCATGCCGGGGAAGCTTCTTCTTTGTTTTTTGAAATTTACCCAATTCCGATACACTCCAAACAGATATAAATTGCCTTCATTAAAACAGTCTGTATTTCTCCTCTTACCCAGCCAACTGCGATAAAAACCGCTCCCAGCAGCAGCAGTACAGATTGTATCCAATTCAATTTATTCTTCCAAGACTTGAAGCACCGCATGAATTAACTCACTCCATTGATCAAAATTCCGGGCACCCGATACCGCATGAATCACTTCACCTTCACTGTCTACAAACAATGTCGTGGGAAAAGCCTGTACTTTTGACATAATCTCTGTCATAAAAGTGGCATCCGGTAAGACAACCGTATAATCCGCTTTAGCTGTTTCCATCAGAACTTTGGCATTTTCAATTACCTGATTGTTCTTTTCAGTTCCGTCGGCATTTACGCCATCCTGCAGCATACCAATCAGGCGGGTTTCTTGATCAGCAAAAGCTTGGCTTACCTCTTGCAGTTCGGGCAATTCACTGACACAGGGCGGACACCACGTTCCCCAAATATTAATAACTGTTAATTTGTAGTCAGAAAACTCTTCACTGCTGACAGATTCACCATTTAAATCCACTGAATCAAATTTCACAAACAAGGACTCAGTTTGAGAATTTACGGAAGCTTCGTTCATTTCCGTATCAGATACAGAAGATGCTGGCGGCTGTGATAAATCCACTTGCTTTTGGCATGCCGAAAAAAGACCAATTACAAGCAAAAAAGATAAGAAAATGGATACCTGTTTCCATTGCATACGATCATTCCTCTACTCTTGGTTTATAATTTATTCTGTAGTTTAATTTTGTTCATCAGAATAGCGGTCACAATAATATTTTCGTAAAACGTGGATTACTTCCGCAATTCCACTGTCAGCAATAAAATAAGTCACTTTTTGCCCCGATTTGGATGAATCTAATATACCATGTGCTTTTAGTATACTCAAATGCTGTGACAGGGCAGATTGTGTAATATCGGGTAAATGTTCGGCTATTTCGCTGACCGTCATAGACATTTCCATTAAGACACAAAAAATTTTCAGTCTATTTTCATTTGCCAGCACTTTCAATATTTCCGCCATTTTTTTTGTTCGATTACTCAATTTACTCTCTCCTATTCTTTGCCTATAGGTGTTAATATATTAGAATTTTCTAATATATTAACATATCTCATCTTACCCGTCAAGCAGAAAAGGTCTTTTTCGAATAAAAAAAAAGAACCTATATTTATATAAGCTCTTTTCATGCTTTTGATATTAACCAATATTGTGGTCTTGTCTTTTATCAATAATACGGCTTAATTCTTCCATAAAGCTATTGATATCTTTAAATTGACGGTAAACAGAGGCAAAACGTACATAAGCCACTTCATCAATTTCCTGTAATTTTTCCATAGCGTAAATTCCAATTTTCTGTGAAGAAACTTCTCTGTCCAAAGAGTTTTGCAGAGCTGTTTCAATTTCGTCTACCATATTTTCCAGCATATCAATGGAAACAGGCCGTTTTTCACAGGCACGCAATAATCCGCCCAATAATTTATTGCGGTCAAAGGTTTCTCGTGATTTATCTTTTTTGATAACAACAATCGGAACATTCTCAATAATTTCATAGGTCGTAAACCGCTTGGCACATTTCAGACACTCTCTCCGGCGGCGAATGCGTTCACCCTCATCTGTCGGGCGAGAATCAATCACCTTACTTTCACTGTAGCTGCAATAAGGGCATTTCAATGGGACGACCTCCAAACTGATTTATTTTACGACAATTATACCTGTTTTATTCAAAAAAATCAAGCCTAATGCGGTCTTAAAGCCTTTTATTTCTGTAAATTACAACCAAAAGCATTGTTTTTAATCTTCTCACAGCGAAAATCAAAACCATTTTTTCATTCTTCGGCGGCTTTCTGCTATTTCATCTATTTTTCGGTAACTGCTCCTATAAACTTCTGTCACCAGTTTCCCCTGATAATGCATCGAATTTAACAGAGAAAACAATTGACCAAAGTCATATGCGCCGTATCCCGGCACAAGGCAAGCAGAGGTTTCATCACAATCGCTGATGTGCAAATGACAAAGCCTTTCTCCCATTGCTTTTATCATGTTTTCAATCGGTACGTCTGACATACGGCACTGTTTCGTATCCAACACAAACGCACAATCATTTTGAAGATATTCTCTCATCCCCAAAATAAACCGTGGATCTTGGCTTTTATGTGAAAACACATTTTCTTGTATAGGATACGCCCCAATATCATGTCCGGCACGATATAGACGACCAAAGGTTTCCCAGTATTGCTCCTCTTCATGGGTATCTGCCAATTTACCCAGTCGTTTTTCATGTTTGCCGTGAATCACCAAATATTTTGCTCCCAGCAGCGCCGCCGAATTCATAAATCTTTTATAGAGTTCAATTCCCTCTTCTGTACGACGTTCATACCGTTCAAATAAGAGCATGGATTCCATGGGCGATGTGAAAGGATGAACGGACGTAAACACTGCCCCGTATTCATCGGCAAGATTTTTAAGTTTTTTCATAAATGCCGGAGAAAATTCTTGATAGGCATTGACAAAAACCTCAAATACACGAAATCCCATATCCAAAAAGACCTGTAAAGCCTTTTCTGTGTCTATGGGATACAGACAGGCCGTACTGATTCCTAAATCTTGTTCTGTAATCAATCCTTTCGCCCCCGTTTCAATTCAAATGGTTTACTATGTATTACTAATAAGCCATTAAGCTATAAAATAGAAATAGACAATCTTTTACAACGTTGACAATTGTTTTATTGTTGTATATTATTATTTTATCAATAGAATTATTGCAATTATTAATCTTTATTCTGCAAAAGACGGTTATAATAACGCCAACTCAGCGATACCTGATGAAAGCGAGAAAAATGAAAATTATTACACCAATACACAACCTGCTGTTCTGACTTGGTCCAAACCAGCGGGTGTTTTTTATTATAACATGAATCAATTAGGGCTGATACTCAATTATGGGAGTTTTATTCTATTACCGCTGGCAACAACACTGATAAACTACTCGTGCTGGATAAAACTAAGCCGCCGCTCAATGTAGCGGCTCATTTGCAGCAATCGGGGAAAGAATAGCTGCTTCACTTTATCCGCTTTGACGGGAGTCTTTTGCTGCTCTGCAAAATCCTTTATCTCAAAATTATAATTTTTTTCAAGCGATTCTGTTACTTGATTTCTTCTGCATATTCTATCTACAGTACTTTCTGCGCGCCTCCTCCTCTACCGTATGATTGCAGATACGAATACATATAAATTACAAATCTCATCTTATCTTTTACGAACGTTAAAATCAACAACGCTAAATAAAGGAGAATCTGCAAAATGAAAAATTTTGGAGCACTATTTGAAGAATTCCAACTGCCGAACGGTGCCATTTTGAAAAACCGATTGCTAATGGCTCCTATGACGATAAAAGATTCTTATGAAAACGGCATGGTATCGGATCACGAAATTGATTATTATCAATTAAGAGCCGGAGAAATCGGTGCTATTATCACAGCGGCAACCTATGTTGATCAGTTGGGAAAAGTCTTTGAAAGCGGCCCTGCCATAGATAATGACAACAAAATTCCCGGACTCAAAAAACTGGCGGAAGCAATTCATGCCAAAGGCTCTAAAGCAATTGTTCAATTATTCCACGGCGGTCGAATGGTTTTGCCGCATACCATCGGCGGTGCCGTTCCTGTCAGTGCCAGTGCTGTTAAGGCGCCAAGAGAAAACACTGTTCTCCCCCGTGCCTTAACAAAAGAAGAGATTCTAAATTTAATACAATCTTTTTACGATGCTGCTGTGCGTGCTATTCAAGCCGGTTTTGATGGCATCGAACTGCACGGTGCAAACACCTACCTATTGCAGCAATTCCTTTCCCCGCATTCCAACCGTCGTAAAGATGAATGGGGCGGAAGTTTAGAAAAGAGAATGCGTTTTCCTTTAGCTGTGGTTGAAAGTGTAAAACAAGCGGTTCAAAAATTTTCAGATAAACCTTTTATTATCGGTTATCGGCTTTCACCGGAAGAAATGGAAGAACCGGGTCTTACACTCAATGATACCTTGCAGTTCATTGACCGTTTGATTGATACCAAAATCGACTATGTCCATATCTCGTTAACCGATGCAAAACGCACCACTATGCGCAAAGATGAAGACTATCAAGGCATCATTTTGGATTTAATCCGCAAACATGTTCATCATCGTATTCCGGTTATTGGTGTCGGCGGTGTCACCACCCCTGAAGACGCATTGAATCTGCTCCACGAAGGTATTCCTTTGGTGGCTCTCGGCAGGGAACTCATTCTTGACCCCAACTGGGCGGAAAAAGTAAAAACAGATGATTTTGACGCTATTCGCTATAATCTATCGATACATGATAAAAATATGCTGAAACTCTCGGATTCCACTTGGGCTTTTCGGCCAGCCACTAAAGGCTGGCTGCGTTTATCCAATCCCCCTGCAAATTAAATTTAAAGGAAGTGAAGACTTTGACTTTTTATGACGACGGCAAGATACAAATCCGCTCCATGGAAAACACCGATATTGAAGATTTATCTGCCGCTTTTAAAAATCAAAACTGGGATGGCCGAAAAG
>URPG01000183.1 GCA_900549675.1 uncultured Oscillospiraceae bacterium
CAGTATTTGGCTGCCGTACAGACCGAATTTCAGTGTTCAAGGTAGGTTTTCTCCGCAATAAGCTTATTTTGATGGGAATTGCAGTAGAATTTGTTCTGCTTGCCTTGTTGGTATATCTGCCGATTCCGTTTCTGCACAATTTATTCAATACCGCACCGCTGCATTGGCAAGAATGGTCTGTGTTAATTGTCATTCCCTTTGCCATGATATTGCTTGATGAGGCTCGCAAATTGATTTTAAGAAAATGGCATCAAGTAAAGTTAAATAAAACAAATCTAAAAAAGGAGAAAGCATAACATGAAAGTTATTATTGTAGGCTGTGGACGCAATGGTGCGGGGTTAGCGCTGTCACTTAGCAAAGCAGGACATACCGTAACTGTGATTGATACAAATCCAGCTTCATTTACTAAGCTGGGAGAAAAATTTAAAGGAAAAGTCATAGAGGGGATTGGATTTGATAGGGATATATTGTCACAGGCAAAAATAGAAAAAAGCGATGCTGTAGCCGCCTTTACTTCCAGTGACGAATCCAACGCTGTCATCGCCCGAATGGCAAGAGAAATTTATCATGTGCCCAAAGTAGTGGCACGTCTTTATGACCGCAATAAGGCTGAAATTTATAAACAGCTTGGCATACAAACGCTTTCTTCCACCACTTGGGGCATTAAACGTGCGGTAGATCTTTTAACTTATACGCCGCTGGAGGCTGTTTTTACCTTTGGAGGCGGTGATGTTGAGCTTGTGAAAATCGAAGTGCCGTCTTTAATTGCAGGCAGGAAAGTAAACGACCTAACGGTTTTGGGAGATATTCATGTTGTGGCGGTGGAGAGAGGCAACAAAACATTGCTGCCGGTTAGCGGAACGATTTTTCAGCGGGGAGATATCCTGTATATTGCTGCGGCAATTTCTGCCGGCGGACAGCTTAAAAAATTATTGGGCCTTAGTGACGGAAGGGTGGTTTGAAGATGAAAGTAATAATTGTAGGCGGCGGTCAAATCGGCTGTTATCTGGCTTCACTACTCATAGAACGCGGACATGACATTAAGATTATAGAAACTAAAACAATTCGAATTGAGGTGCTGAAAAAAAGTTTACCTCAAAATGCTATTGTTCATGGAAATGGAACAGATCCGCAGATTTTAGAAGAACAGGACATTCAGCATACCGATGTATTGGCGGCTGTGACAGGCTCTGACGAAACCAATCTTGTGATTTCCACCTTGGCAAAATTGGAATATGGCGTAAAACGTGTAATCGGGCGTGTCAATAACCCTAAAAATGCATGGCTGTTCACACCTGTTATGGGTGTAGATGCCGCATTGAACCAAGCAGATTTAATGGCACGCTTGGTAGCAGAAGAAATGTCTATGGGGGACATGATGACACTGCTCAAACTGCATGGCGGAAAATATTCACTGGTAGAACGCATGGTTTCACCGCTGTCTATTATGGTGGGAAAAACCCTTCGTGAAATTGAACTGCCAACAGAATGCGTCCTCGTGGCGGTAATACGTAATTCAGATTTGCTGATTCCAAGCGGAGATACAGTTTTAATGGCAGGAGATAAAGCGGTTGCTATCACACATGAAGACAAAGTTCAAAAGTTGGATGATATGTTTGCGGCGTCTGCTAAAAATTAATAAATAATAGTTGATTTTAAATAAAAGCGTTATTAATCTTTTTTTAGATTGATAACGCTTTTTAATTCATATTAAACCAAGTAAATTGACAAATTATAAAGATTAAAAAAAGATTGACAAGAAATATCAAAAGTGATAACATTGTTATGAAAAATAACAGGTGATGGTAGGGTGGCTTATGAGTTATAGTTCACAGTTGACCCGTGAGCGAATATTAAAATATGCAAAAAAAGAATTTATGAAGGTTGGTTTTGAAAAAGCAAGTATGCGCAGAATCGCTCAAGCGGCAAAGGTAACAACAGGAGCACTGTATAATCACTTTGCCAATAAAGCGGTGCTTTTTGATGCGTTAGTGGAAGAGCCTGCCGAATGTATGCTGGCTGAATTTAAGGGATTCCATCGGCAAGCAGCACAAGAGGTTTCTGTCAACCCCAAAAATGCACTGGATGTGGAAGGCCGCAAAGGTGCGGATTGGATGCTTCGCTATATTTATGATCATAAAGACGCTTTTCGGTTAATTTTTTGTCATTCAGGAGGGACACGCTGGGCACTGTATCTGGAACAATTAATTGAAATTGAAGAAAAAGCCTACCGCGGCTATTTTGATACGCTTTCTCAAGGAAAAGGTAAGATAGATGATATGTTTCTGCACATTACGGCCGCCACCGGTTTTCAGTATTTGGTGGAAATTGTTTCTCATGATTTACCCTATGAGCAGGCTCAGGAGTTGATGGAAAGTGTAAAGCGGTACAGTGTTGGCGGATGGAATGAAATATTGGGACTTCGGTCCTGATATTTTTTGGGTATTAGTTAGCAAAAGCTAACTTTATCATATATAATCATGCATAAAGAAATTGATTTTTTATCAGTTTCAATTTTATTATGGGGGGTATTATCCATGTCTGTGAAAAAACAAAATTCAAATCGTCTGTCGGGAAAAGATTTAATTAATGTCGGAATTTATTCGGCTATTTATTTTGTCATTGTAATGGCAATTGCCATGTTAGGCTATATTCCAATTATGATGCCCATGCTTTGTGTACTTGCACCTATCGTGGGTGGAATACCGTTTATGCTGTTTTTGACGAAAGTTAAAAAATTTGGCATGATTTTGATTATGAGCCTTATTATGGGGATTATGATGGCACTTACCGGTATGGGGCTATATTCTCTGCCTGTTGCGTTGGTATCAGGCTTAATTGCCGAATGGGTACAGCACCGTGCAAGATACAGCAAAATGAGCAGTTCTATTTTGACCAGTGGGTTCTTTAGCATTTGGATGTGGGGAAACTTTATTCCGCTCTTTTTAAACCCGGATGGCTACTTCTCAACCCGCAGTGAATTTGGTGCGGACTATGAAACGGCACTTAAAGCTCTTCTTCCTCCGTGGATGAATCCCGTGCTTTTAGTGACATGCTTTGTCTGCGGATTGATTGGTGGCTGGTTAGGGAAATCACTTCTTAAAAAGCATTTTGCTAAATCGGGGATTGTATAATGGCGTTCACCGTTTTGCAATCTTCAGGACAAACAGAAGGGCTGCGGTTCGACCCCAGAACAAAGCTTTTGCTGTTAATCGCCACGTCCACTTTTGTTATGGGAGGATTGGGCGGAGAGAAAATGACCATGGTGCTGCTTTTTTTCAGTATATTACCCTTTATGCTGTTGCTGACAGCTAAACGGTTTCGGTCTGCGCTTATGTATTTGGGAGTTTTTACGGCAGCTTTTTTGGCCGGAGAGTTTATTTTACCGCAATTATCGGGCTTTCTACATTTTTTTCTTTTGGCTTGTATAGGAATTTTAAGCCGCATATTGCCGGGTGTGGTAATGGGAGTGTATGTAATTTCAACAACCACGGTCAGCGAGTTTACAGCGGCCATGCAGAAACTGTATATCAGTGATAAGATTATTATTCCTATCTCTGTGATGTTCCGCTTCTTTCCGACGGTGGGAGAAGAATTTCATTCCATCAATGCGGCTATGCGTATGAGGGGAATTCGCTTGGGCGGCGGAAATGTCGGGAAAATACTGGAGTATCGTTTGGTGCCGTTGTTGACTTGTACCACCAAAATTGGTGAAGAATTATCGGCTGGCGCTCTCACCCGCGGTCTTGGCGGTAAAATTAGGCGTACCAATATCTGCCGCATAGGATTTAAAATACAAGACTACCTACTTCTGGCTCTTTCTGTTGCTGCATTTGTCGCCGCTGCTTTGATATATGCAGGGATTTTGTGAGGTTTTTCAATGATTAAATTCAATAAAGTCAGCTTTCATTATGCAAATGCTGAAAAAGGTTCACTAAACAATGTTTCTTTACAGATTAAGGCAGGAGAGTGTGTGCTGCTTTGCGGAAAATCCGGTTGTGGAAAAACAACTTTAACTCGCTTAATCAACGGACTTATCCCGCACTATTATGAAGGAGAATTGTCAGGTGAAATTTCTGTAAATGGTGTCGATATAAAAAATGCCGAACTTTACGATATGGCGAAACAAGTGGGGAGTGTGTTTCAAAATCCAAGGAGTCAGTTTTTCTGTGTGGATACCACCGGTGAAATTGCTTTTGGCTGTGAAAATTTAGGTTTGCCGGCGGATGAAATCGATACTCGTGTCATTACATCTGTGGAAGAATTAAACGCAAAGCATTTGTTGGGGCGCAGTATTTTTAATTTATCAGGCGGAGAAAAACAGAAAATTGCTTGTGCCTCCGTTTCTGCGATGTCACCAACGGTTTTTGTACTGGATGAGCCAACGTCTAATCTCGATACAGAGGCTATCTGTGATTTAACAAAAATTTTGCAGCTTTGGAAATCACAAGGGAAGACAATTGTTCTTGCGGAACATCGCCTCTATTGGTTAAAGGAACTCTGTGACCGTGTCATTTACTTGGATGAGGGAAAAATAGAGAAAGATATTCCAATGACTGAATTCTGTACCTATACGCCTGAAATGCTTGCTGATTTAGGGTTGAGGGCACTTGATTTAAAAACCATGACAGCACCCTCTGCAGTACCTTTGTCAAAGAATACCGTTCGCTTTGAAAATTACCGTTATACATACCCGAATACAAACTGCCACGCAGTGAATATTTCGGAATTGACGCTGCCGCAAGGCAGTATTACGGCGG